>CACZOE010000287.1 GCA_902782695.1 uncultured Lachnospiraceae bacterium
AACTCAGGCTCTGGTTCCGGCACAAATTCGGGTGCCGGCTGATATGCAGGAATACTCTCCTGGAATCTGGCAAAATCACCGAATACATCTTCTGACAGCGAATCTTCTTCAAACTCAAAGTCAACATCGCTCAGTCCTGCAATTGTATCTGATTCAGGAGCAAATCCATCATCGTAATTATATGTGACGAAATCTCTGAATTTATATTCTTCAGGTTCTTCATCTGAAGCTACACTGGTTTCATCAGAAGTTTCTTTACCTTCTTCCGTAGAAGAAGTCTCTGCCTTAGGTTCTTCCTTCGACTCAGCACTTTGTGCCTCAGTACCAGCAGATGCCTCAGCTTCTGTACCTGTTGATTCAGCAGGTTTTTCTGCATCAGTCTTTTCATCCGATACAGCTTCTCCCTCTGAACTCTTTTCTTCAGGAGTCTTTCCTTCTTCGGCACTTTCTTTTGCGCCCTCTTCAGAATCTTTAGATTCCTCAGTGTTTCCTTCCTCACCAGCGTTCTTTTTAAACTTTTTCTTTATAAAATTCTTAATTCCTTTTTCTACAGAATCAAGACCTTTTTTCTCTTCTACAACATCACCACTTACCATAGAAGTGATAACAGCATCCTTATTCTCAGAAGGATTCATTTTATAATAATCCTTCTCCAGCTGTTCTTTTTCCATCTCACGAGCAGCTTCATCTTCAGGATTTGTATCTTCTTTTTCCTCTTCTGCATAGATAAAGAAGCTATCCCAGGCAACTATTTTCTCATATCTTGCACTCTCAACAAGTGACAGATAAGGACTGGTTTTAAATGTAGCCTGATAATCATTTGCAATGATATCAATATCAGGTTTATCAATCAGTCTGGAAAGTATCAGAAGCTCGAAACTCCATTCTATGTCCATATTGTCACGATAATATGGATATATCATGTCATAGAGCTGTTCCAGATCAGGCTTTTTAGCCTTTTTCATGATATATTTAATATTTGTCAGCTCCCTGTCATCACCAGAACTAAAATATACATATTCCTCGAAATATCTCTCAGCCAGACTGAAATATCCCACCTTAAGATAATAATTTATCAGGGAATAAATAATCCTGGTTGCTTCAGGTGCCATGGTATGAGCCTTAACGTAATAATATCTGGCATCCTTCATTCTACCAACATTCTCGTAAATCTCTCCACACACCCGAAGAAACTGTGGATTGAAAGATTTTTCAAGATCCTGGGAATCAAGAATCTCTACCGCCAGTTCATACTCATGAGCCAAAGCCAGTTCCTTTATTTTGTTGACACTGGTCATGCTAAGTCCGTTACTCAAGTAGAATCACCTCAAATAATTAATCATCAGAAGAAGCATCTTCGAAGACCTTCTCGACCTTCTCGATAACTGTCTCTTTCATATTTCCTCTGGTCTTCTCATACTGAAGTCCGGATTCCATAATCTCAAGAAGTTCAAGTCTTACGCTTGAATCTATCTCTTTAATGTACTGCATAAGTACATCCTTTATCTCAACAACATATTCCTTCTCTTTCATACGATCGATCATTTCTTCGTAATTGAAGGAAGCCTTTGTCATGATATCCTTCTGCTTACGTCCGCAAACAACACACTCCTCAGAGCCTGCCTCATTTACGTGACCACAGTTACATGTCCATATCATGCCATCAGTTCTGTATTTTTCTACTGCATCTATACCACGTTTCTCTTTAAGAGCCTGCAGTCTTCTGGTACTAAGCGTGACATTGATAGGAATATCATTACAAGCATAAACTCCACGTGGAGTAGAATACTTATTAAGAACTATCTTTGCGTCTTTCAGAAGAAGCAGATCACTTGGAGCAACCTTGCTCTGGATGTAATCAGATTCAATAACTGAAAGATTTATATTCTCACTAAATACAAAATCTACATTCTTAATAACAAGCCTCTCATCATAAAGATTAGTAAATTCAACATCTGCTCTGATAGCTTGTATATCTTCATGGTTGTAATTATAACATACAACCTTCATATTGATCTTATTGGAATCTCCATCAAGAACGACCTTAACTGGTCTGGGAACAAGACGTGTATAATAATTTGTAACATAGAGTTCTTTATGAACGTTATCGCTGATTGCGATATGTTTAACTGTCTTTACTGCTGTTCCGGAAACTATAATTCCGAAAGAACCAGCCTCGAATGGTGCGTAGGTCATGCTCATACCTATGATAGCATTTGCACCTTTCCTCTTTGCAGCTTCAATGAGCTGTCTCTCTGCATCCTCTCGACACTGCTCAAGTTTGGCAGTATCCTTGCGAGCCACATCAGCAACATTTGCTGCAATTCCTGAGATGAAATTTGATCCAAGAATGGCCTGACTGGACACAAATCCCAGATACTCCGTGATTCCATACCCCTCAATAACGGAACCGGTTGTAACTATAATTCTGTCTGACATATCTATACCCCTCCTAACTTAAAGTACAACCTTTATTATAACCTTTACCTACATTTTTTTCAAGAAAAAGTAGGTAATTTCAGAGGGGTGTTATTTCTATATCTGATAAAATGATATTCAATGCTGAAGCATGTCATTTCTTCACTGGTTTCAACGATTTCCCAGTTATCTTTTTCGTCCAGATTAGGGAAATATGTGTCTGCCTGATAAGCATAATCAATCTTTGTTATGATTGCTTCATCACAGTAAGGTTCCATGAGTTTATATACACTGCCACCGCCGATTATATATATCTCATCAGAATCTATTTCAGCAAGCATTTTAAACAGTTCATCAGTGGAACGAACTATATCCGCATTTCTTACAGTAAAATCTTCGCGTGTACTAAGAATTATATTTCTTCTCCCTTTAAGAGGAAGTCCTCCCGGAAAGCCGGAAAGGGTCTTTCTTCCGAGAACAACTGTATGATCCATAGTTTCAGCCCTGAAATGTTTCTGATCATCAGGAATCGATACAAGGAGCTTGTCCTTATATCCTATAGCCCAGTTTTTGTCCACAGCAGCAATTAATTTCATGAACTTTTCTCCTTTTAGATAGCAATTGGAATATCCTTGATCTGTTCACCTGTCTTGTAGTCCTCTACTTTGAAATCATCAACAGTGAACTTATAAAAATCCTTAACCTCCGGATTAAGTGTTACCTTTGGTGCAGGATAGGTTTCTCTTTTAATCAGCTCTTTAACGATTGGTATATGTTTATCATAAATGTGTGCATCAGCAATAACATGTACCAGTTCACCTGGCTTAAAGCCTGTAACCTGTGCGATCATCATCAGAAGTGCCGCATACTGAACCACATTCCAGTTACCAGCCGCAAGTACATCCTGTGAACGCTGATTCAGGATTGCATTCAGTTTGTCTCCTGTAACATTAAATGTCACGCTGTAGGCACATGGATACAGATTCATTTCAGAAAGATCCTGATGAACATATATATTTGTCATTATCCTTCGGCTGTATGGATTTTCCTTAAGGTCATACAGAACTCTGTCAACCTGATCCATATCTCCTTCTTTGTAATGATGTTTAACACCCAGCTGGTATCCATAAGCTTTACCGATAGAACCATCTTCATCAGCCCATTCGTCCCAGATATGAGACTTCAGGTCGTTGATATTGTTAGATTTTTTCTGCCATATCCAAAGAATCTCATCAACAGCAGATTTAATATATGTTTTTCTGAGTGTGATAGCCGGAAATTCTTCCTGAAGATTATATCTGTTTACCACACCAAATTTTTTTATAGTATAGGCATAGCTTCCGTCAGGCCATTTAGGTCTCACTTTTTCACCTTCAGTACTAATCCCCTCTTCAATAATACTCTTACACATTGCAATAAATATTTCATCAGCTTTACTCATAGCGAAATCCACACCCACTTTCTATTTTTGTTAGCAAATCTATGGTTTTTAAGCCACATCAACCTTAAGGATTATAACATATCGTATAAGATATTGTAAACAATAGTAAAACACTAAGGAGGGCAAAAAAATGCTTGATACACCAGGTTTTAAAATGTACTGGGGAGACATTCTCAGGTCTCTCAGGCACAGTAACAATCTGACCCAGCAGGAAATCGCAGACATGCTTCATATCACCAGACAGGCCTACAGCAATATAGAGTGCGGAAGGTCTCATCCATCGCCTGAAGCTCTGGCCATTTTATCTGATCTTTACAGCGTGGATCTATACGAATTTGTACTCAAATCCATGCCAGGAGAATACGTAGCCGAGCAGAATTTCTTTAAATCCATGATAAAAGCCAAGAAAAAGAAAGCCGAGGAAAAGAAAAAAAGCAAAACGAATTCTAAATCCAGAAAAAAGTTTTTAAGAATAGTAAAGCCTGAAAACAATGTTGAGGATCTGCCTATCACTTAACTCAAAAGTCCGCCTAACCATACGGAATAGGCGGACTAATTTTAATCAAGCATACCTTTTAAGATATCTACTGCAACATTTAATTTTTCTTTATCAAAAGCTCTCTTGACCTGATCGATTTTTCTCCTGCGTTCTGCCTCCAGATCATACTGCGCAAGTCTTTCAAGCTTCTTTTCAGCAAATTCACGATCATTCTGTTCAAGAGAAGAAAGAATATCCTCAATTCTCTCTTTAAAATCTTTAGTCTTAAGTCTGATTCCATTAGTTTTAAGAATCAGAACGTCAGTATTCTTTGATACCTCAGTAGTTTTACCAAGCCATGAAGAAAGACCAGTTATAACGCTCTCCCATTCATCAACAAGAGACTGCCAGTTACTCTCTGCCACATCAAGGCTGTCATCCTTAGACATATTTACATGATCATCAAAGCAGTCTGCTAGATAGATAGCACCTATCTTTCTTGCTGTCTCACGCTCAGCTCTCGCTTTATTTCTGTACTCTACATTTTTACCTGTGTACATATCATCAAGCATAGCAGCACTGCGCTCTTCATAATCATCGCAGAACTGTGCAGCTGTTCTCATGTAAGCATCCATATCACCCTTGAAATTCTTCAGGCCCTCGATAAGTCTGACATCGCAGCCCTTAAGAACCTCTGCATCCTCAGCTATCTCACGGATATCATCGATGAGATCCTCATCATCCGGAAGCATCTTTTCAGGAACAAGCGAAATGATAATATTCTGAAGAATAGTTCTGTCTATAGGTTTACGGATGATACCGTTAAAGCCTTCGTTCTCAAAATATATATCAGGCTCATCTACCTTTTCATCAAGAATAACATATATCTTGGCATCCTTACATTTACTCTGACTTGTGGTTTTAATATTTCTAAGTGTCTGAATACCATCCATTCTAGGCATATTTCGTGCCAGAAAAATCAGGTCATATTTATCCTTTGTGACCTCCATCATACATTCCATACCACTTGAAACAGATGTAACAAAGCATCCCGTCTGGTCAATCATACGCTCTATTTCCACACGTTCATCAGAATCAGCATCAGCCAGAAGAACATAGAATTGACCATCTCTGGTATAGAGATTTAGCTCTCTGTCAATATCAACAGGTTTATCTTCGAAACCTGTCAGCTCAACATCCTGTTTTTTTCTGACAATATCAAGCCTGTCCAAAAGCGACATATGCACACCTCTTTCTATAAATATTTAACCTGCTCCAATTCCGTAAGCTATTTCTTGATGATTTTACGGAAATTCTTCTTTCCCCTTCTTACTACAAATTCTTCATTAAATGAATCAGCGTTGTAGCTCGCTTTAACATCGGTGACTTTCTCACCATTTACAGAAACACCATTTTGCTCGATAGCTCTTCTACCTTCTGTCTTAGTAGGAACAAGTCCCGCCTTAAAGAGAATGTTTATAAGAGTTATCTCGCCATCAGTGAAATCTTCATCAGTAATCTCGGTCTCAGGCATATTCTCGGTTCCGCCAGCACCGAAGATAGACTTAGCAGCTGTTTCAGCTTTCTTTGCTTCCTCATCACCATGAACAAGAGCAGTAAGCTCATAAGCAAGGATTTCCTTTGCTTTGTTCAGCTCAGCACCCTCCCATTTCTCCATATCATGAATCTGATCAAGAGGAAGAAATGTAAGCATCTTGATACAGTTGATAACATCAGCATCATCAACATTTCTCCAGTACTGATAGAACTCATAAGGTGAAGTCTTTTCAGGATCAAGCCATACAGCACCCTTTCCAGTCTTACCCATCTTCTTTCCTTCTGAATTAAGCAGAAGTGTTATGGTCATTGCCTGAGCATCTTCCTTGCCAAGTTTTCTTCTGATAAGCTCACGACCGCCAAGCATATTTGACCACTGATCATCGCCACCAAACTCAAGATTACAGCCATAATCTTCATAGAGTTTAAGGAAATCATAACTCTGCATCAGCATGTAATTAAACTCAAGGAATGTAAGACCTTCCTCACTTGCCAGTCTCTGCTTATAACACTCAGCACGAAGCATATTATTTACTTTAAACATAGAACCGATGTCACGAATGAATTCGATGTAGTTAAGGTCTCTCAGCCAGTCAGCATTATTGACCATCATTGCCTTACCTTCGCCAAATTCTATGAAACGGCTCATCTGCTTTTTAAAGCATTCACAATTGTGATCTATCATCTCAGTAGTCATCATTTTTCTGAGATCAGTTCTTCCTGAAGGGTCACCTATCATACCGGTACCACCACCAACAAGAGCTATAGGTCTGTTACCAGCCATCTGAAGTCTCTTCATAAGACAAAGTGCCATGAAGTGACCAACATGGAGCGAATCAGCCGTGGGGTCAAAGCCGATATAAAATGTTGCCTTTCCATTATTGATAAGGTCTCTTACTCCTTCTTCATCAGTAACCTGAGCTATCAGACCACGTTCGATTAATTCTTCGTATATTTTCATAATTTTCCACCTCTTTGTATTTCATGTCCTTCAACATCAAATATTTATAATATATGACATCAAAGCAACACCCAGTCCTAAATTATAGCATTATTTTTATAAAATGTCATCCGACTTTTCCTTATAAACACTATATTTACAGTTTATTCATTTTTAAATTTTCCATACCCCTGCTGCTTATACCTTATATACCCTATTCCAGTGGCAAGTATCACAAAGAAATACGGTGTAGTTATAGGCTGATTAAGGTTTACCAGACTCTGAGCGAAATAACCTATAGCGCCTGCAAGACAGCCTACAGCAACAGGATCATCCTTCATTCTTCTGCCTATATAGGTAAAGGAGCTGATCACAAATCCCAAGTATGATATCAATCCGAAAATACCAGTAGTAACCAGATACTGAAGCAGTTCATTATGGAGATTATCATACTTTTTACCAGTAATCGTAACCATTTCCTTATAGTATTTACTGCTCATCAGATAACCGATAGTCTCATTTCCATTACCAAAGACTTTATTTATAAAAGACGATTCCTTAAAAAGGCTCACTCCTCTTCTCCAGATATATCCACGATAGGTTCCCCAGTTATCATCAAATGTAAATATCTCATTATGTGTTTTTACACCGGTTATAACCACAGCTATCATGGATATGATCATAATTCCCGTAAAAACAAAAAGGAAATTTCTGCCCTGAATACGTTTATAAGCGTCATAATTTATCTGTCTGAACATCATGGAAAGAACCAGAACCACGAGAATCAGAACAAGAAAAATCATCATTACCCTGGGATTCTCGATTATCTTAGCAATACCATTTATATGTTTCTGGCTTCCCTTCAGCATATAGTTCAGAACAGCCATTATCTCCAGTCCCACAAAAAGAAGCAGAACAGCAAAGATGTATTCAGTAAAATCTTTATTTATAATTGCAACATAGAAAAGGAATATAAATACAACGCCCAATCCCAGATATACATTATCACTTTTAGCAGGTATTATAGCCATTCCAGAGACAACCAGACTTATTCCAGCAATAACCCTGGCTAAAGGCTTCTTTCCAAATATAAATACTGCAGCAAAAACAGGCAGAGCCACACAAATATATGAACCGTAGGTATTGATATTTCCAAAGAAAGAAATAAACATTTCCTTCTGTTTTTCGACTACTCTCTCTCTAAGTGAAAACGGGTCAAAACCAAAATGCTGAAGACACGCAACAACATAAGCCGCTGTAGAAACAGCAAAGAACAATATATAAACCAGACTATTTACACTGGCTTCTCGACATAGAAGTATAAATGTAAATGCAATTACCATCACAAAGGAAAGACCGAAATATCTTCCGGTGCTTCCCGTCCAGGAACCAGTTTTATCAAGAGACATGAAAAAGGCAAATACATTTGCCATAAGAAACAGTCCCATCCAGAGCTCCGGCAGAGCAATAATGTGACTGTCTTTATAAAATATCGGATTTGGATCCTGATAAAATCTGAGCATCACGATTTCGAGCGCAAAAGAAACAATAATCAGTATTATGTAGAAAAGACTTCCGTAGGTAAAAACCTTTCCTCTGGTACCGGTTATGTCGAAATACATATTATGCATATAGATGGAATAAACCGTAGTAATAAAGATAAGATAAATGATATTTACAATATCGACAGGTCTGTTTGATCTGTATCTGTCATAGATTTCTTCGTTAGCTGCCATAGCATTTTCCTTTTATACTTATTATAACCCCGGCTCATCATTATAACACTCCACCCATCAATTGTCATCTCTTCGGTTTTTCTTTTGTTTTTTATCCATATACATGTTGCCATCTGACTCTGTTATAATATCATAAATGGTTCCCGCTCCCTCTTTAAGAGTTGCACATCCGAAGGAAACGCTCAGATGATGCCCTTTAAGCTTATAGGTTCTGGCGTTCCTATTCATTTCTTCTATATAAAATCCAGCCTCTGAATTTGTGGTATTCTGAAGAAATGCTACAAATTCATCTCCACCGGTTCTGAACAATATACAATCATCAGGCATAACAGTCCTCATCAGAGTAACACTCATTCTGATATACTCATCTCCCACCATATGTCCATAGGTATCATTGATCATCTTCAGATTGTCACAATCTGCAGATATTACGCTTAGCGGATATTTGATATTATCCTTCAAAGTCTGCAGATATTCTTCAAAATATGCCCTATTATAAACACCAGTCAGATTATCAGTAATCGATTTCGACTTAAGTTCTCTCCTTAACAGTTCCTGTTCAGTTACATTATTTATAAGAGCAATTATCCCTCTGACTCTTCCATCCTCATAAAACAGGGGTTCCTTAATGATCTGAAGAAACTCCTGCCCCTGATCCTTTTCTTCTATAACATAGGAAGTGCCCTTTTTGTTTTCCAGAAGCCTGAAATCAGACTCCATGGCTTTTTTGGCATTTTCCTTATCCTTCCTGATATCCATATCAGTCTTTCCTTTGATCGTCCAGTTCGGATCATTACCGGTATTCAGATGATGCCAGGTCTGGGACGAAAAAACATATCTGCCCTGCGAATCCTTCAAATAAATATTCGCCGGAAGTACCTTCAGCATCTCAGCAAACTCCTGAAATGAGACAGAGCTAATAACCTTCTCAGCATTCTCCAGTCTCGTATTAAGAATTATAGGATTTATAGGTTTAAGTACTAAATCAACCACAGAAGCCCCAAGATATTCCTGATCTTTATCGATACTGCTATCATCCGTAATAAGAATGATCGGAATAGCTGAAATATAATTATTCTGATAGTTTACATAACTTATCAACTCATCGATATCATTAAGAGACGATGGGGTATCTATAAGAATTGTAAAAACATCATGCTCCTCTTTCAGGTATTTCAACCCAGATGCTGCTGTATCCATAAACACAGTCACATATGATTCCGGCAGTACTTTTTCAATATTAAGAGCCTCTTTATCATTACTGATTATTAATATCTCTTTCATATCAAACTATAGCTCCTCAAGTCGTATTTTATAACGCTTCATTTTCACTATCGAAACGAAAGATCAGTTCTCTTTCTATCTCTTTATCATTCACTTTGATATTACATCTACCATTTAACATGCTAAATCTGTCCTCTGGCGCAAATGTATCCTTATCGAGAGTATTATGAATATTTACCCTTGTATCTACACTCGTAAGCGACACTCCGGTATCCTCACTCATTCCTCCAAACGCCAGAGCTTTTGCACCGGCATTTTCTATTCTGACAGTAGAAAGCACAGAATTAATCACACTGCTTCCGTTAAACGCTCCAATCGCAGTTGAATGATCAGCTCTCAGATAAACTTCAGTAAGACCATGTTTAAGAATAACCTCTGATTTATCACCATTAAGAGAACCTATACCAGCAGCAC
>CACZOE010000288.1 GCA_902782695.1 uncultured Lachnospiraceae bacterium
CCAACCTTGACGTTATTGCCAAAGGATCAGGCTCATCATCAATATATACTTTATAATATTTTGCATACTCTACTGCATTCCATTTTATCTCTGCACTAGTATTAGTTATATTTTCAGTCGTTACTGTCGGAGCAGTAAGTACTACATTCAGAGGATTAATTGTAAAGTAACTCTCCTCAAGAACTAATTCATAGTTACTAGCTAAAAATTGCTCATTGTCAATTAACTCAAGAAATCCTAAATACATCTCGTATTCACCCGGAACTTCACCTGATTCTCTTTCAAGAGTTCCTTTAAATCCAGGTGTCTCACCATCAATATTACCTGTCCAAGTATACTTGAATTCGGGGTCACTATCTTCCTCTGTCTTTGATAAGCAAGCATCTGTGGGAGTAATAGACAGATCTAATGGTGTAATTTTGAAACCCCAATCAGGATTATAAAATCTTAATACCTGACGATATTTGCTACCTCCCGATACCTCCAAGCCAAAATAATAATAACCTGCATTCACAGGAACTTCCTTTGACCAATAAATACTTCCGGCTTCCTGATATATAGGAGTACATGTACCTATTTCGTCCGGTGTTATATCAGTATATTCAAAATCTACACTATGAGGATTACCATCATATGGAACTTTTACCCATGAATCAGGATCAGATATGTCTTCACCATTTAATGTAGCCGTAAAATTGTCTATATCAGGCTCAGGCTTTGAATATGTCTCAGCAAATGTATATGCCATTCTCGCATAAGAAGAATTATCTTCATAGCCAATACCATCTACATAAACATATATACAATAAATGATTTCCTGTTCTCTCGGAACATCCGTAAATGTTATAGAAGTACCGGTTACTACAGAATCTGTAACTTTTATAAAGTCATATGAAATTAACCCACTGCTTTCCGCAATATATATTTCATATCCGGTAACATCAGGATTATCAACTTCATCCCATGATAAAGTTACTTCGTTCTTTTCAGCATCATAATCAGCCGTAAAGTTTTCGGGTGCAGGATAACGACAAACAGATGCCTTTTCTGTCTGAAAATATTGTCCTAAATATTCTTCTCCATAAAGATTTACATATAAATTCTGACTTGAAAAAATATACTTACCGGGTTCTATATCGCCTTCCATGACTGCCCAAACATAACCGTAGTCATTTGTATATATCTGTTGAACAGGCGCTTCATCAACAAAAGAAAAATCCTCGGTCGCATAAAAAATATAATTATATGCTTCATCCCCTATAGGAACAAATGAAACAGTCCTATTTCCGTCTTTATCTTCATAATATTCATCTATTATTATCTCAACAGGAGAAACCACATCATCGACAGGAATAACATCAACACCGATAGTCATTGATGCCTGTTCCCATATATCTTCATATTTGATAACAGGAACAATCTTATAGAAACACTTTGAACACTTTGGAAGATTATTGTCAGTATAACTTGTTCCTACATAATTAGTTTGAATCAGATCAAAATCACTTCTGAAAGAATCAAAAGCTCTGTATATATCATAAGACACATCGCTTCCAATTCCTTCCCATTCAATGGTTATTCTATCTTCGGTTCTATCTGTACATTTCAAGCCCTCAATACAAGGAGATTCTACATCATCTACATCAGTGGTAAATGCCTGAATATAAAAGTTTCCATATTCTCCGTCACTATCTATATAATCAGTATAATCCTCCCACCCGGACTCTGTCAGTACATAACTCTCACCTTGATTTGCATAAACAAACATTTCAAAGAAATCTTTGTTATCTCCATATCGATATGCGCCTGTTCCACTTTCAATTGCAATATCACCCGGGTTATCTGTTTTTACAACTACCGCAAACTTTTCACCCTTTGATAAAGTAACAGGATCATTCAATGGAATTGTATATAAACCGGTAAATACAAGAGTTCCTTCAGTATCTTCTTTACTAAGTTTTCTTTCAGGATCAGGTTTTCCTTCATCATCAACTGCATAAATTGCTATGGAATATTTTACATCTGAGAAATATGTATTTATTGCCACTGCATTAATAGTCTCTTTTTCTGCACCGGATAAACCATTAATCTCGAAAACATTTGCTACAGTATCAAATTCATCATCATACCCATCAAGACATATCTGATTTGTATAAAAATAATTGTTATCATAATTATCTGAGGATTCAACTTCCATAACCATAACATCTTCAAGTGTTTTGTCCTCATATGATATCCAAAAATAACCACTTCGTGTTAATTTGTCAGCATAAGGATCTTTAATAGAATCCATCCAGCTGTTACGTATCAGCCATGCACCGTCTTTTTGAGGTTGTTTATGACTAGAATTATTAAAATATTCTTTTTTAAAATTGTCATCCCAACCAACAATACATATCTGATGATTGGAATAATTATTATTTGGAACATAATATGAATTATTTACACTATCATAATATTTGCTATTATCATAGTAACCACAAATTACAGCGCCATTTTCTTTAATAGCCTGTTTTACCTGAATGGGATTATCTTCAATACTTATATAATAAGCACTTGTCATATGCGCTATATCATTCCTATAAGCATACTCTTCAGGTATTCCGGTTAAAGCATTTCTTTCTTCAAAAGTATTAAAAGAACTGCTTTCACTATAAGGCACAGCGGACTCATCAACTGCACCACGCCAATTAATGAGTGCCTTTGATGCAAAATACTCATTACCCCCGAAATCCAAAAAACTGTCAGTCGATAAATTCGATGATAAAGTATCCAATTGATTATCAATCAAAGGATTTATATTATTATGATAAGTAAAATATGCAAACTGTAACTCACTATAATTAAGTCCAGGAAGAATTGCTGTATGGTCTGAATTAAATGTATTTCCCCTATTTATTGTGCCGTGCAAATCGGTACTTCCTTCGTTGTGCATAAGATAACTTTCCATGGCAGCAATCGTAGACTGTGCCCAACATGTGCCATAGTAACCCTGATCTCTAAGGGGCGGCAGTTCAGTGTTAAAATATTCATTTAATTCTTTAGTTCTATCAGAAGAAAATGGAAATGCTTCAGGTACATCATATTCTTCATCTTCTATTCTTCCGGTTTTAATACTGATCTTTCCGGAGTCTATACGCATTTCTTTTGCTTTTTCAAAAGAAATAGAAGAATCTACTCCCTTATCCTCATTATCACGAGGTGAGGATATTCTACCATTTTTTCTTGCATAATCGTCATCAGCATCATTAACTTCTTCAATAGTTTTACCCATTCTTTCTGAAGTAAAATCTTCAGTAGTCTTTGATACACCTTTAGTAATAATTTTAGGCTCCTCATTTGCCTTAACAGGCACCTCATCTGCTTTAGCCTCTACAGTATTCTGCAGCATAGGCATAACGGGTAATGAACCTAGTACCAGCAGGAAACATA
>CACZOE010000289.1 GCA_902782695.1 uncultured Lachnospiraceae bacterium
AGAAACACCAACGCCTACAGTAGAACCAACTAAGAGTCCTACGAAAGCTCCGACACCAGAGCCTACCAAGACACCTGAGAAGCCGACACCTGTACCAACAGCAGCACCGGAGAAAAAGGCATATGTGAAGCCAAGCATTTCACTTATTTCAAATACTCCAGAAAAAGCTGAGGCAAGGCTTGGCTACAAGACCCCATATCAGTGGTGTATAGATAACGGATTCTCTATAGTCATTAATAAGAATAAGGTTTCCAGAAATGTTGTTACCAGTATGCATAAGGCAGGACTCAGAGTAACTGTCTATACTGTTGATGATTTCTACGAAGCATTTACTTACCTGAAAGGTCTTGGTGTAGATGCTATAACGACTAATGAACACTATTTTGAGGACGACTAATTAAGTACTTAAAAATCGGGAGGGAAAATAATGAGTAAAACGATTGAAATCCGCTGGCATGGCCGCGGAGGACAGGGTGCGAAAACTGCTGCACTTCTCCTGGCAGATGTTGCTTTTAATACAGGAATGTATGTGCAGGGATTTCCAGAGTATGGTCCGGAGAGAATGGGAGCTCCAATTACAGCTTATAACAGACTTAGTGATGTAGAGATAAGAAACCATTCAAACATTTATCATCCGGATTATGTAGTTGTAGTTGATGAAACTCTTCTTCACAGCGTCGATGTAACATCAGGTCTTAACAAGGATGGAGCGATTGTCATAAATTCTCCAAAACCAAAGGAAGAGCTTATTCCACTTCTTAAGGGCTATGAAGGTGAGGTATATACCATAGATGCCAGAAAGATATCTATGGAAACCCTGGGAAAATATTTCCCTAATTCACCTATGCTCGCAGCAATAGTAAAAGTATCCGGTGTAATGACAAAGCAGGATTTCTTAGAGCAGATGAGAGGTTCATATCAGCATAAATTTGCTAAGAAACCTGAGGTTATTGACGGAAATATGCAGGCTCTTGAGCGTGCCTTTGAGGAGGTGCAGTAATGGCTAATACAGAAAGAATAGATATAAGCAGATTAACTGAAACTGCTCCATATCAGGATATTACTCCGGGTAATGCAGTTTATGGTGGCGGCGGAGCCCGTGATTTCAACACCGGTGAATGGAGAACTCAGACTCCAGTGATAGACTGGGATAAATGTGTTCAGTGCCTTCTGTGCGCTCCTATGTGTCCTGATTCTTCAATTCCTGTAAAGGATGGAAAGAGACTGGACTTTGATCTGGATCATTGTAAGGGTTGTGGTATCTGTGTAGGATGCTGCTCCTTCGGTGCGATTACTATGAAGGAGGGACTGTAAGGTGTCAGATACAAATGTAACAAAAAGCGGACATGTTCGTCCTATCGACGTTCCGTCAAGAGAAAGCAAGAGCCCTTATGATGCTGAATACAAAGAGCAGAAGAGGGAAGAGAATAAGAATAAAATAAAGGGAACAGCTTTAAAGAAGCGTGACAGAATGTCAGGAAATGAAGCTGTTGCTCTGGCTATCAAACAGGTAAATCCTGATGTTATGCCGGCATTCCCTATTACACCATCTACAGAGCTTCCACAGATGGTTTCAACCTATATCTCCAATGGAGAGATTGATACAGAGTTTATACCTGTAGAATCAGAACATAGTTCAATGAGTGCTGCAATCGGAGCTTCTGCTGCTGGTGCAAGGGCGCTTACAGCAACATCCTCTGCAGGACTTGCGTTTATGTGGGAAGAGCTTTATATAGCTGCATCAGACAGACTTCCTCTCGTGCTCTGCCTCGTAAACAGAACTCTTACAGGACCGCTTAATATCAACTGTGACCATTCAGACAGTATGGGAGCAAGAGACAGCGGCTGGCTTCAGGTATATGCAGAAACAAATGAAGAAGCATATGACAATTTCATCATGGCTTATCGTGTAACAGAGCATCCGGATGTAATGCTTCCAATGATGGTTTGTTATGACGGATTTATTACCAGCCATGCAGTTATGAATATAGAAACTCTCGATACAGCTTCTGTTCGAAAATTTGTTGGTCAGTATGATCCGGATAACTTCCTTCTGAATAAGGATATGCCAATGGCAGTAGGTCCGTATGCCAACTCACCATTCTACATGGAGACTAAGTTCAACCAGAGAGCAGGTATGAAGAATGCCAAGAAGGTAATTCTTGATGTATGTGCTGAGTATGAAAAAGTTTCCGGACGTAAGTACGGTCTTATTGAAGAGTACAGAATGGAAGATGCTAAGTATGCCATCGTAATCATGGGTTCAGCAGCAGGTCAGACAAAGGATGCTGTGGATAAACTTCGTGAGTACGGAATTCATGTAGGTATGATAAAGGTACGTGTATTCAGACCATTCCCAGGCGAGGAATTAGTTGAGGCTCTTAAGAAGTGTCAGTCTGTTGCAGTACTTGACAGAGCAGAAAGCTTCTCAGGTATGGGAGGTCCTCTCGGATCAGAGCTTAAGGCTGCTATGTATGATGCAGGACTTAAGATTCCTACAGTTAACTATTTCTATGGTCTCGGCGGTCGTGACTATACTGTTACCGAAGCTCGTGATGTATTTAAAGACATTCGTGAGATAGTAAGACGTGATGCTGAGCCAGTTCAGTTTAAGTATGTTGGACTCAGGGACAGAGACGCTGAAAAGCCTGAAGAAATCTTCCAGTTCAAAGGTCCTGATCAGATGGATATCCGTCTTTCAGGTGACGGCGTGAAGATCGCAGAATGAGAGGGAAAAAGAAATGGCATATAATCTTAAAGAAGTAATGAATAAACCGGACCGCCTTACTCCGGGTCACAGACTCTGTGCCGGATGTGGAGCGGCTATCACAGTAAGAACAGTTCTTCGTGCTCTTAAGGAAGAGGATAAGGCAGTTATCGGAAATGCAACAGGCTGTCTGGAGGTTTCTACATATCTCTATCCATATACAGCATACGAAGACAGTTATATACATAATGCATTTGCTTGTGCAGGTGCTACACTTTCTGGTGTTGAAACTGCTTACAATGCGCTTAAGAAAAGAGGACGTATCGACGCAGATACAACTTATAAATTCATCACCTTCGGTGGTGATGGAGGTACCTATGATATAGGATTCCAGTCACTTTCAGGTGCGATGGAGCGTGGACATGATATGGTTTATGTATGCTATGATAATGGTGCATACATGAATACAGGTATCCAGAGATCTTCAGCTACACCTAGATTTGCTGATACAACAACTACTCCTGTAGGAAAGGTAAGTACAGGAAAGGTTCAGTCACGTAAGGATCTGGCTGCAATCATGGCAGCACACAATATCCCTTATGTAGGTCAGTCAACCTTTACGTCAGGAATGAAGGACCTGTATGAGAAGTCTGAGAAGGCTATCTACACGGAAGGATCAGCATTTCTTAATGTTCTTTCACCATGTCCAAGAGGCTGGAGATTTGAGGCTGCTGACATGGCTAAGATATGCAAACTCGCAGTAGATACCTGTTACTGGCCTCTGTTTGAAGTAGTTGATGGAAAATGGATCCTCAGTTACAAGCCTAAGGAAAAACTTCCTATCGAAGATTTCCTGAAGCCACAGGGAAGATTTAAGCACCTCTTTAAGCCGGGAAATGAAGGTCTCATCGAAGAGTTCCAGGCAGAAATCGATAAGAGATGGGATGAACTTCTTAAGAAGTGTGAAGCATAGATAAGAGTTTCCGTTTATTTGGAAGCTTCGGATATGGTGTCCTGACAGGAGACTATCGATATGATTACTAAAGACGTTGCCGCAATGGTTACCTATTCTTTTTCCTATGCCGATGAGATCGGCTGGAAAAAGAACGGAACCTATCCGCAGAATGCAAAAATAACATTAAGAAACCAGCTGAAGGAAGATCTGCTGGTTTTTTTGGCATATCTGTATGATGATGACAGCAGTGAGATAAGTGATCAGATAGATTTTATAAATAATACTTTACAGATAGTGATTTCCCGTGAAAATTTCCTGCGTTTCAGAGATCAGAATTGTAATGAGGAAAAAATTCTCGGTGAAGCGCCGGCCTCTCTTACGTATTTTGTCAAGGATGATATTTCTCCTTTTTCCAGACGTTCCGGATATGGAATCTCTCTGGCAAAATACCTGGTAAATACATTTAATGATGTGGGCTGCTATTTCATAGCTTTCAGAGGGATAAGTGATCTGGAGGCAGACAGACTTTCCAGGTACATCAATATGATGAATAATTATCTGGATGATTTCGGACTTCTGAATAATACTCCAAATGCTGTAAGGATGCAGATGGCAGATCAGTCTGCAGAATATAAGAGTGCCTATGACAGGGATCAGGCTATGATAAATGCGTCAAAAGCAAGAGATGCAGTATCTTCTTCGATAGCAGGATATGATATGGCCTACTCTACAGATCCGTCTAATAACAGATCTTCTATTCTGGCGGATGCACTTACCACCGTTCTTTTTGGAGGGTCTATATCCTATGCATCTGAACTAGGATCAATCTTTGGAGGAAGAAGAAGAGGCTTCTTCGGTTCCAGAAAACGAAGTGAGGAAAAACCTTATACCCGTTCGAGAGCTGCCCTGGATGCTGCACTGATCATGGATGATTATAAACAGAAGCATGAAGCTGCCGGTACAGGATTTGATGAGGATATGCTGTTCCATACTCCGAATGGAAATGTAGATATGGGTATGGTGGTGGATAAAAATGGTGAAGCGTATTCGCCTGAACCAGAACCGGCAAAGCCTGTAGATAAGGCGGGCTCCGTATGGAATTTTGAAGAATTCTCTGAAGGCGTTAAAAAGAGTAAAAAACTCGATGGGGCTGAGAAGTCAAAACTTGAAGATCTTACGGGAATTAAGATTCATGAGGCAAATGATACAGAAGATATCGGCTGTCTGATGAATGAACTGAATTCTCTGATAGGTCTTGATACAGTTAAAGCTAGTCTGAAGAATCTTATAAATCTCGTCAAGGTGAATAAGATGAGAAAAGAGATGGGACTTAAAACACCTGACATGTCCCTTCATCTTGTTTTTTCCGGAAATCCTGGTACAGGTAAAACAACTGTAGCCAGACTGCTTGCAGGGATTTATCATAAGCTTGGTGTGGTAAGCAAAGGACAGATGATAGAGGTGGACAGAGCCGGCCTTGTTGAAGGTTATGTTGGTCAGACTGCCAAGAAAACTTCTGAAGTAATAGATAATGCTATGGGTGGAGTCCTCTTTATTGACGAGGCCTATACACTTACAAATTCAGAAGGAAATGATTTCGGTCAGGAAGCAGTGGATACGCTGCTGAAGAGAATGGAAGATGACAGGGATGACCTGATAGTAATCGTAGCAGGTTATACTGACGAGATGAATGATTTCATCGAGTCAAATCCGGGCCTTAAATCCAGATTTAATAAATTTATCGAGTTTCCTGATTACTCGGGAAATGAACTGTTTAATATCTTCAAACTGATGTGTGACAGTCAGGATTATATAATGACTGGTGAATGCTCAGATTATGTTGAAAAGCATCTGAAAGAAATGGCATCCGAAAAGTCCGATAACTTTGCAAATGCAAGAGAAGTTCGAAACTATTTTGAGAGATGTATAGAAAGACATGCTAACAGAATAGTTCTGGAAGATAATATAGATGCAAATGTATTAACCACAATAAAGACGGAAGATGTAATCGAATGAGTCGAAGGGACGATTTCCTTTTGACTCATTTTTCTTGTGGAAAAAGATATATAGTGTTAAAATAAAATATCTATGGTTTGTAAGATGAGGTTATATTATGCTGACTGCATTATTTGATCTGGATGGGACACTTCTGGATACAGAAAGAATATATCAGAAATATTGGAAAATGGCTGGTGATGAACTTGGTTATAACCTGTCTGCTGAAGATTTCCTGAATTTCAGAAGTCTTGGACACAGCTTTGCCATCCTGAAAATGAAGGAGCTTACCGGAAGTGATAAAGCCTATGACGAAATCAGGGACTATCGTAAAAAACTGATGGAACCCATAATGAAGGATCTGGACATTCCACTGAAACCCTATGTTAAAGAAGCGCTTACACTACTAAAAGATAATGGATTCAGACTTGGTGTGGCTACAGCCACAAGAAGCTTTACAACTGATGATTATCTGAAAAGAACGGGACTTTCCGGATTCTTTGATAAAGTAATAAGTGCCCGTATGGTAAAGGAGGGGAAACCCGCCCCGGATGTATATCAGTTTGCGGCCAGTGAAATGGGAGTAAGCCCTGAGGAGGCTTTTGCAGTAGAGGATGCTCCGAATGGAGTTCTTTCAGCGGCAAGGGCAGGCTGCAGGGTTATAATGATTCCGGATCTTACAGAACCTGATGAAGAGCTTATGAATCATATAGTTCTCAGAGCAGATAATCTTATGGAAGCAGCAAAGTTCATGCTTTCATATTAATTAGATAAATAATCAGAGGAGGTTATAAAGGTATGGCTGAGTTAAATAATTACAAGTGTAAGGCCTGCGGGGGAACCTTACAGTTCAGTTCTCGTAAACAGAAGCTGGTGTGCTCCAGCTGTGGATCTGAGTATGATGTGGCTGAGTACGAAGCTGAAAAAGCTGAGGATGGTGCAGCTGAATATAAACCAAAGGAAGACCAGTGGGATGTTGAACAGGAAGGTCTTGTGGTTTATGAATGTAAGAACTGTGGTGGCGAGGTTGTAGGAGATAAGAGTATGGCATCCACCAAATGCCCATATTGCGAGAATCCTATCGTTATATCCAGTAAATTTGAAGGAAGTCTGAAGCCAGATCTGGTTATTCCATTCAAGCTGAATAAGCATGCAGCTGCTGAAGAACTGAAGAAGCATATAAACAGCGTGAAACTGGCTCCAGGTGCATTTAAATCAGAAAACCACATAAAAGAACTGAAGGGTGTTTATGTTCCGTTCTGGTTATTTAATGCTGACATACATGCCAAGGCTGACTATGAAGCTAAGAAAATCGATAAGCGTGAAGATGCAAAGTTTGAATATACAGATACCAGTTTTTATGATGTAATGCGTGAAGGTGACATGAAGTTTCAGAATGTACCTGCAGATGCATCAAATAAAATGGATGACAGCCTTATGGATTCCATAGAGCCTTATGATCTGAAGGATGCAGTTCCATACAGCTCAGCATATCTTGCCGGCTACTTAGCTGACAGATATGATGTGGAGGCTAAAGACTGCGCTGCAAGAGCTGATACAAGAATGAAGCATACAGCTGAGGATCTGCTCCGTGGACAGGTTAAGGACTATGACTCAGTTAATCAGAAAAATATAAATATAAAGAAGAGTAATCTTTCCCATAAGTATGCACTCTATCCGGTATGGATCCTGAATACGGTATGGAATGGAAATAAATATGTATTTGCTATGAATGGACAGACCGGAAAGCTGGTGGGTGATGTTCCATGCAGTAATGGTAAATTCTTCGGAGTGCTTTTTGGAGTATTTGCAGTACTTGCGGGAATACTGATGGCAATCATTCAGTTCGCGGGTTCAGGACTTACAGCCCAGGGCGCGATAGGTGCCAGTGTTGTATCACTCATCATAGCGCTTATAGTTGCATTTGTTATGAAGGGCAAAACACAGAGCGTTCATAAGGGTACAAAGGCCATGAACTTTGTTGTACCGGGAAGCTTCAGGGTTACAAATCAGTATGACAACTTCCTGAAGAAGACAACCGAGAAAAAAGCTAAGCAGCAGTCATAGGAAGACTTAATCAGGATTTAGTAAAAAGTGGAAATATACTTGATGTTATGTTATAATCATCAAGTTATGCAAAAATAGAAATATAGGTAGGAGGCTTATAAAGTAATGGTAAAGCTGTATGAAACAGGTGCTTATCTGGTAAATGGTAAGGAACTGGTCGCTGACACTCCAGAAGGAATTAAAGAGCTGGAAGGAAGAGGAATAGCTGTTTCTAAGGAAGAAGCTGCAAAAGGAACCATCGCTCATGGAATTCTTACAAGTCACAATACATCAGGTGATGATGAGAATCTTAAGATCAAATTTGATAAGATGACTTCACATGATATTACATTTGTAGGAATCATTCAGACTGCAAGAGCATCGGGACTTAAGGAGTTTCCTATTCCGTATGTACTGACAAACTGCCATAATTCACTCTGTGCGGTTGGTGGAACAATAAATGAAGACGATCATATGTTTGGTCTTTCTGCTGCTAAAAAATACGGTGGAATATATGTGCCTCCTCATCAGGCTGTTATTCATCAGTATGCTCGTGAAGAGCTGGCTGAGTGTGGTGCAATGATCCTCGGATCAGACAGTCATACCAGATACGGAGCCCTCGGAACAATGGCCATAGGTGAAGGTGGCGGCGAGCTGGCAAAGCAGCTGCTTGGAAGAACCTATGATGTAAAGTCTCCAAAGGTAATCGCTATATATCTGGATGGCGAGGTAGCAAAGGGAGTGGGTCCTCAGGATGTGGCTCTTGCTCTTATTGGTGCTACATTTAAAAATGGATATGTAAAGAATAGTGTTATGGAATTTGTTGGACCTGGCGTTGATAAGCTGTCCACAGATTTCCGTATCGGAATAGATGTAATGACAACAGAAACTACCTGTCTCTCATCTATCTGGAAGACAGATGAAAAGACTAAAGAGTGGTTTGAAACCCATTACAGACCTGAAGGCTTTAAGGAAATGAATCCGGCTGACGTGGCTTACTACGATGGAGTTGTATATGTTGATCTCTCTAAGCTTCGTCCTATGATCGCACTTCCTTTCCATCCTTCAAATACATTTACAATTGAAGAGTTAAATGCAAATCTTGAGGATATCCTTCACGAATGCGAGGAAAATGGAAAGAAGCAGCTGACAGGTAATGTAGAGTTCAAACTGACAGATAAAATCCGTGATGGAAAGCTTTATGTAGAGCAGGGCATCATTGCCGGATGTGCCGGTGGTGGATTTGAGAATATCTGCGACGCAGCCGATATCCTTAAAGGTCACTACATAGGAAATGATGAGTTTACTCTTGATGTATATCCTGCTAGTATGCCGGTTATGATGGAACTGGTTAATAACGGCCGTGCAGCAGACATCATGAAAACAGGAGCTATCATCAAAACTGCATTCTGCGGACCTTGCTTTGGTGCCGGAGATACTCCTGCAAATAATGCACTTTCTATCAGACATTCAACACGTAACTTCCCGAACCGTGAAGGTTCCAAGATACAGAACGGTCAGATCAGTTCAGTTGCTCTTATGGATGCTCGTTCCATCGCTGCAACTGCTGTTAATAAGGGCTTCCTTACACCAGCAACAGATATAGATGTTGAGTATACAGGACCGAAGTATTTCTTCGATAAATCTATCTATGAGAACAGAGTTTACGATGGATGGAAAAATGCTAAGCCTGAGGAAGAACTTAAACAGGGACCGAATATCAAACCATGGCCGGCTATGCCTGCACTTACAGAGAATCTTCTTCTCAAGGTATGTTCTGTGATAACTGATCCGGTTACAACCACAGATGAACTTATACCTTCAGGAGAGACTTCATCCTTCAGATCAAATCCTATCGGACTGGCAGAGTTTACCCTGTCCCGTAAGGATCCTGAATATGTAGGAAGAGCAAAAGAGTTCCATGCAGTTGAAGTTGCAAGAGAAGAGGGTGGACACCCTTGTGAGATATATCCTGAAATCAAAGAGATTATGCCTAAGGTTAAAGAAACCTTTGAAGGAGCAAGCAGGAAGAATACAGGATTTGGAAGTACTATCTATGCAGTAAAACCTGGAGACGGTTCAGCTCGTGAACAGGCTGCATCCTGTCAGAAGGTACTTGGCGGCTGGGCAAACATAGCTCGTGAATATGCTACCAAGAGATACAGATCAAATCTTATAAACTGGGGAATGCTTCCATTCATAATGGATGAGAATTCAGTTGACATAACATCTGAGAACCCTTATGGATTTGAAAATGGCGATTATATCTTCATACCTGACATAAAGAAGCTGGTTGAAGAAAAGGCAGAAATCATCAAGGGCTATATCGTAAACAAAGATATGAAAGAAATATCCCTGAAACTTGGTGAGCTTACTGATGATGAAAGAACAATCATTACCAGTGGATGCCTTATAAATTATTATCGTGATAACTAAAAAACGGAGGCTTATTATGAGAAAGAAAGCATTTTCAGCATTACTTGTATTAACTATGGCCATTTCTATGGCAGGTTGTGGATCATCAACAGATACAACCCAGGATGTAGAGACAACCACAGAGGCAACAACTGCAGCAGAGACAGAGGCTCAGACAGA
>CACZOE010000290.1 GCA_902782695.1 uncultured Lachnospiraceae bacterium
ATTTAAAGTTTAATTCAGACAAAACAGTAAAATGGAAACTGAAAAATGAAAAATAGTTTCTTGATTTTGCTTATATAATCTGATATCATTAAGGAAACTGGGATTAATATTCTGGTTTCCTTATTTGTTTTGTGATTTAAGTAGGGTAAGGAGAAAATATGGAGCTTAGGGAACAGATATTAAAAGGAACTTTGCAGGTATTTAATTATAAGGGCATGAAGTTCACCATGGATGATATAGCCCGGGAATTAGGTATCAGTAAGAAAACTATATATACAGTTTTTCGGGATAAGAAGCACATGTTTCTGGATCTGGTTGATTACCTCTTTGACAAGATAAAAGAAGAGGAGCGGCTCATCTATGAGGATGATACTCTGGAAACGGTGGAGAAGATCAGGAGGATACTTGGGGTACTTCCCCAGAGCTATAAAAAGATCGACCTTCGTCAGCTCTATATCCTGAAAGAGAAATATCCTGATGTTTATTTCAAGGTCGAGGAGCGACTGGAAAATGGATGGGATATAACTATAGCACTTCTGGAACAGGGGATGAAGGAAGGCGTGATAAGAAATATCAAAATTCCGATTTTCAAGATGATGCTGGAAGCGTCCTTAGAGCAGTTCTTCCGGAGAGATATCCTTATAGAAAACAAGATATCATATCATGAAGGACTTGATGAGGTGGTAGAGATATTAATGGATGGGATTTTGGTGCAGAGTGAGTAAACACATTACACCATTACAAGTTTTTGGTATTTATTTGGAGGTTGCAAAAAATGGAAAGAATTTATTTAAACAATGACTGGCAGTTTGCTGAGAAGTTTTCAGACTCAATACTCAAGGCTGATTATAATGTGTCAGCTATGGAAAATGTAAGAATTCCTCATAGTGTGAAGGAGCTTCCTTATCATTATTTTGATGAGCATGAATATCAGATGCTTAGTGCATATAGAAAAGTGCTTCATGTAGAGAAAGAGTGGGAGAAGAAGAGACTGCTTCTTACATTTGAAGGAGTTGCCCATGAAGCGACAGTATATGTGAATGGTGTAAAGCTCTATACCCATAAATGCGGCTATACGGCTTTTACAGTTGATATAAGTGAAAATGTAGAGTATGGAGCAGATAACATCATCGTAGTTAAATGTGACAGCAGGGAGGACCTGAATATACCTCCATTTGGTTTTGTTATCGACTATATGACCTATGGTGGAATATATAGAGATGTTTACCTGGAGGTTAAGGAAGAGACCTACATCAGCGATATATTCATTACAACAAAGCTTGCGGAAAAATACGAGGAAAATGGAAAGGACAGAGTAGGTTCATCCCAGACAGTTTCACGTATAGAGATTAGCTGCAGACATCAGGTGTCTGGAGTTATAAAGCAGTTCATTCGTCCATTTGGTGATGGTGAATTTAAAGAAATAGCAGAGTACAGAATCGATAAATCTTCAGTCAGTAAAGTGCCGGACGAAAAGTCTTCTGATATAAATAAAGTTCAGAACTCTGAATCATCAGAAGAAAAAGAAGAGAAGAATGTTTATACCGTAAATGCAGCAACCGGTGACGTAGCCCTCTGGGATATAAATAACCCAGCCAGATATGAGATAAAAACAGCTCTCTATAATGATCAGGGCACACTTCTGGATGAAAATATAACTGCAATAGGTTTCCGAAGAGCTAAGTTCAAAAACAGCGGCTTCTATCTGAATGGAAAAAGAATAAAAATACGAGGTCTTAACAGGCATCAGAGCTATGCTTATGCAGGCTACGCTATGCCAAAGAGTATGCAGATCCTGGATGCAGATATTCTGAAAAATGAGCTGGGACTTAATGCAGTTCGTACATCACATTATCCTCAGGCACAGAGCTTTATTGACAGATGTGATGAACTGGGACTTCTGGTGTTTACAGAGTTTCCAGGCTGGCAGCATATAGGTGACAGCGAGTGGAAGAATCAGGCAGTTGAAAATTTAAAGGAAATGGTAACACAGTACAGAAATCATCCATCCATAATTCTCTGG
>CACZOE010000291.1 GCA_902782695.1 uncultured Lachnospiraceae bacterium
ACCTGAGATAACTCCAGAGATAGAGCCGACAGCAAGCCCAACCCCAGAGGTAACACCGGAGATAGAGCCAACGGCAAGTCCAACACCAGAGGTAACACCAGAAGTAGAACCGACCGGAGATACAGAGCCAACGCCGACGGATAATCCAGGTGGTGAGCCACTTCCTTCTCCAGGCGGAAATGAACCTGCTCAGCCTACAGTACAGCCAGCTGTACAAACACCTGCTGAGACGGTGGTTCAGCCAACACCTGCACCGGCTCCAGTTGTGACAGACGGAGATTATGAGGATGATGTTGCAACAGCAGAAGAGGGTTCGGTTTATTCCTCTGCTACAGCAAAATATATAATTACTGGTGGAGATACGGCATCATTTAAAGCACCGGTAAATAAAAATGTAACTGAATTCTCCATATCGAGAACTGTTACAATAGATGGAAAGACCTATAAAGTAACTTCCATCGAATCAAATGCCTTTAAGAACTGTAAGAAACTGAAAAAGGTTATAATCAGTTCTAATATAAAGAAGATAAAGAAAAAGGCGTTCTTTGGATGTAAGAGTCTTAAGAATGTTATAATCAAGACTAAGCTTCTTGGAAAGAAGAGTATCGGTGCCAAAGCGTTTGGCAAGATAAACTCAAAGGCGGTATTTAAAGTTCCGGGAAATAAACTTAAGAATTATAAAAAATATCTGAAAAAATCAGGTATCCCGGCTAAGTCTAAAATTAAGAAAGATAAATAACAATGAATACTTCACTATCAAAAGACGAATTAAAACTATATCTTGGAAAACAGCTCTCAAACTATTTCCCTGACAATACACGTTTTGAGGGAAATGATGTGGACTCAGCGCTTACACTGGCGCTCGACAGACTGGAGAATTGTTTCAAGGAGATTACATTTCCTGCATATTCAGATGGGGAGCAGACTTTCTTCTCCCATCTGCATGCAGATCAGTATGCCACATTTCTATACTTTTTCATGAATAGTCTGTGGAAGTTTTCAGAGAATAAGCCCATATGTGATAAGGTTCTTTATCTTAACCGTATGCTGCATGGTTTCTTTGTTTCATATAAGGGTCGTATGCCGGATCATTTCTTTCTTGGACATCCGGTAGGAACCATCATAGGAAATGCGGTTTATAGCGATTATCTGGTTATCTTCCAGAACGTAACTGTGAATACAGATACAGATGCTGAGGGAAATCCTGCTCCGGTTCTTGGAAAAGGTCTGTTCCTTGGAACAGGTGCCAAGATCATCGGAAATAAAACAGTGGGCGACAGAGTGTCTGTGGGAGTTGATGCTGTGGTATATAACAGAGAAATTCCTGATGACAGTGTGGTTCTGAAGGCTGAAAATGGAGAAGTGCTGGTAAAAAAGAGAAAGAAAGAGAAGTGCATGGCACAGAATTATTTCCGAAGTGTGATATAGATGGAAGTGTAATGCTATCCACGGTATAACTGTGTGGCTATCCACGGTATAACTGCCAACACACAATTTAGTCCGCACTCGTTTGCCAGATTGTATTAAGCAAGCTTATACAATCTGATAAACGGTGCTCTACCGCTATTATCATAGCACTAAATCGTGTGTTTGCAGTTACCTGCTCCGCAGGTTTTATAAGAAATCAGTAAACAAATAATCTGCAAGCAGTTATTTGCCTACTGATCTCTTATATACCGTGGAGTAGAAACATGGGTTTGCATTTTGTACATTCAGCATTTATAATCTTGTTTTGAAGTGATGGGTTTTGGAAGGACTATAAGTCTAGAGTATTAACATGTAGCTACAGGAGGTGTAGTATGCCAGAGAATAAGGAATATAAATATACACTTAGTGAAAATAGTGATGAGGGTATCATCCAGATTGCTGATGATGTTGTTTCCAGCATCGTTGGTCTGGCTGTTACTGAAGTAGAAGGTGTATCAAAGCTTACTGGTGATATATCCAGAGAGATCATCGCAATGCTTGGAAAGAATAACCTGTCAAAGGGCATCGTGGTTACCTACGGCGAAGGAGACCAAAATACTGTAAAAGTAGATGTTTCTGTTCAGATTAAGTTTGGGTACAATATAGTAGAAGTTTCGAAAAATATTCAGGAGAAGGTTAAGCAGTCACTGCTTACCATGACTGGAATAGAGTGTTCAACTATAAATGTAAGAGTATCAGGAATTGATTTTTCTGAATAAATTAGAAATCTTATTAAGATACAATCTTTTTACATTTATGAATTATGATATAAGTGTCAGAATTCAAAATGTTTTACCTTTTAAGGAAAAGCATATAGACCTTATGACACGTGAAACATGAGGAAAATATAATGACAAGACGAGAAGAGAGAGAGGCTGTTTTTAAGACCATATTTCAGCTGCCGTTTTTTGGCGGGGAAGATATTCCTGAGATTGATGAAGATATCGATCTGGGAATGGATATCCGTATAGATGAAGAGGGTAACAGTCCTGATCTTACAGAAGAAAATAAGGCATATATTAATGCAGAGGTCCAGGGAATCCGGGACAATATAGAAAGCATAGATGAAAAAATAGAATCAAATTCCAATGGCTGGAAGGTATCCAGAATTGGAAAGGCGGAGCTTGCAATTCTCAGGGTTGCCGTATATGAAATCCTTTTTGATAAGGATATTCCTGACAAGGTTGCTGCAAATGAGGCAGTTGAGCTTGCAAAAAAATATACCGGCGATAAATCTCCTGCATTTATTAATGGTATTCTGTCCGGTGTTATGAAGTCTCTATAAAGTGACTTTAATCGGATTCGATTCATGAGGATGATTCATGAAATACTACACAGTAGGTCAGATAAATACATACATAAAAAACTTGATAGGCAGTGATTATCTTCTTAAAAATCTGGTGATCAAAGGAGAGGTATCAAACTGCAAATACCACAACATGGGGCACATTTATTTTTCGCTAAAAGATGAAAGCGGCTCCATGTCTGCTGTCATGTTCAAAAGCAGCGCCCAGACCGGTCTGAAATTCAGACTGGAGGATGGACAGAGTGTATATGTTCAGGGAGCTGTAAATGTATATGAACGTGATGGTAAATACCAGCTGTATGCCAGAAAGATAGTCCAGGATGAGGATACCAAAGGTAAACTCTTCGAACAGTTTGAAAAGCTTAAGGCAAAGCTTTATGAGGAAGGGCTTTTTGATTTCGAGATAAAGAAGCCGATTCCTGCATTTCCTGCCAAAGTCGGAATTGTCACAGCTGAGACAGGAGCGGCGATACAAGATATTATAAATATAGCAAAAAGGCGTAACCCTTATGTTCAGCTGATCCTTTACCCTGCAAAGGTTCAGGGCGATGGTGCTGCTGAAACAATTGTAAGAGGAATAGAGCGGCTGGATCAGATGGGACTTGATACCATCATCATAGGACGTGGTGGTGGCTCCATAGAAGATTTATGGGCATTTAATGAGGAAATCGTTGCACGGGCCATACATGCGGCTAAAACTCCCATTATTTCCGGAACGGGCCATGAAGTGGATAATACCATAGCTGACTATGTTGCAGACCTAAGAGCACCGACTCCATCTGCAGCAGCAGAGCTTGCGATTCCGGATGTAATGACTGTCATAAGGCGTGTCAGAAATGAGAGAGAAATGTTGAACAGGGCTGTAAGGGCTAAAGTCCAGGAGAAAGAGCTTCTGCTGGGAAGACTAACAGCATCTCTTATAAGAATGAGTCCTGAAAAAACTCTTCATGACAGACAGCAGTACCTCTCTAGTTTGTCTGAGACACTTCACAACAGGATGAATGTGAAGTATCGGGACTACGTCAGACGACTTGAAGTAAATATTGCCAGACTTGATGGTCTTTCACCAACAGCAAAGCTTAGAGGTGGTTATGGTTATATAGAATATAGGTCCGATAAGGATGCGGATCGTAGAGAATCGAAACCGTTACTATCTGCAAAGGATGTAAAGGATGGAGATCTAATAGAAATCACTTTACATGACGGCATTATCGGAGGCGTTGTTCAAAGCGTAAAATAGATTAAAGAAAGACGGAAAAGCTTTTTATGGATAAAGAAAGTAAAAATACAAAAGAAAAAAATGCTGATACAGCTAAAGACTTAGCCCAGGCAGAGACTTTTGATATAGAAAAAGCCCTGGCAAGACTAGAAGAGATTAATTCGGAACTTTCAAAGTCCGGAACCACTCTTAAAGCTTCAATGGAGCTTTACAGAGAAGGCGTTGAGCTTGCTGAAAAATGTAAGGTAAATCTTGAGGGTGTTGAGAAGGAAATCCAGATACTATCGGCTGATGAATGATGAAAATGAGGCAGGTGTTCAAATGACCAGGTCTGAAATACAAAATTACATAGAAGAAATTATAAAGAGTTTTCTTCCGAATTCGGAGGAGTGCCCTTCAAAATTGGCAGAGGCAATGAATTATGCCATGACTGCCGGGGGAAAAAGAATCAGACCAATGCTGATGTTCCTTGCTTTTGATGCATTTCTCGAAGGACTAGATGAGGAAGAAAGAAATAGTAAAAGAAAACTGGTGGAGCCTTTTATGGCTGCCCTGGAGATGATTCATACTCATTCACTGATCCATGATGATCTCCCGGCTCTTGATAATGATAATGTAAGAAGAGGGCGTCCTACAGTACATGTTCAGTTTGACGAATCAACTGCAATCCTTGCAGGAGATGCTCTGCTGAACTATGCCTATGAAATAGTGCTAGGAAGCTTCTCAAATATATTATCAGAATATAGAAGAAGCTCCTTCAGGGATATATTAAATGACAAAGGATTTTCTAAACTGGAGCAGACTGAGCTTTCAGGTGCTTTTGATGAGATTCTTTACTTTCTGACTTCTGAAGATATTTATATAGAAAATGAGGAATACCTCCTTCTTGCCGGAAATGAAATAAACTTCAGACAGAGATTTCAGTCTGCTCTTGATATTCTGGCACAAAAGACAGGAATAAATGGTATGCTCGGAGGTCAGGGACTGGATGTACAGCTTTCAGGAGAAGCTATGTCTGATGCTGACAGAGATTATATATATAAGAATAAAACCTCCAGGCTGATAGAGGCTCCAATCATGATTGGTGCCTGTCTGGCGGGAGCAGATAAAGAAACCGTATCCCAGCTGGAAAAAGCAGGAGAGTCCATAGGTCTTGCTTTCCAGGTTCAGGATGATATCCTTGATGTTATAGGCGATGAGAAAAAGCTTGGAAAAGAGATACATCAGGATGAGAGAAATGAAAAAAATACCTATGTAGCCAGCTATGGAATGGAGAAATCAAAGCTTTTCGTAAGAGAAGAGTCAGAAAAAGCCGTTTCCATTATAAGCGAGTATCTGCCGGAAAGTGAATCAAGAGATATAATGATCAGTCTGGTTAATGAACTGATTAACAGAGAGTATTAGTCCGGCTTTTTACAGGGGAAAAATAGTGAAGCTTCTTGATAAAATAGAAAAAACAAATGATATAAAGAAGATAGATTCGTCTGACCTGCCGCTCCTTGCAGGAGAGATAAGGCAGTTTCTGATTGAAAATGTAAGTAAGACCGGAGGACATCTGGCTTCAAATCTTGGTGCTGTGGAGCTTACAATGGCACTTCACAGATGTATGGATCTGCCAGAGGACAAGATAATTTATGATGTAGGTCATCAGTCCTATACACACAAGATTCTTACAGGTCGCAAAAATGAATTCTATAAGCTTAGACAATTCGGAGGGATGAGTGGTTTCCCGAAGGCATCAGAGTCACCAACAGATGCTTTCAATACTGGACACAGCTCGACCTCTGTTTCTGCTGCCCTGGGACTGGCAAAAGCCCGTGATCTGAAAGGAACAGATGAGAAAATAGCAGTAGTGATAGGAGACGGTTCAATGACAGGTGGAATGGTCTTTGAAGCCCTGGATCAGCTGTCGCTTCTCAAATCCAGCTGTCTCATAGTTCTGAATGATAATGAAATGTCTATTTCCCAGAATGTAGGCGGACTCTCCAGCAGTCTCAGCCGTTTTCGTGTGGGAAAATCCTATAATGAACTTAAGTCAAATGTTGAAAATGCACTTCTGGATATTCCAAGTGTTGGTAAGAAGATGGCCAAGGGTATCAAAAAATCAAAGGATTCCCTGAAGAATCTTCTTGTTCCAGGAACCATATTTGGAGATATGGGACTTACCTATGTCGGACCAATCGATGGTCATGATATCGCCAGCATGACAGAAATATTTGAGGATGCATTTGCACTTAACCGTCCTGTTATAGTCCATGTAAAAACTGTAAAGGGTAAGGGCTATAAAATAGCGGAGAGATATCCTGAGCATTTTCATGGTCTGGGACCTTTCGATATAGAGACAGGTCATGCTAAAAATCCAAAGAAGGCACCCTGTTATACAGATATTTTTTCAAAGAAGCTGCTAAGTCTGGGACAGAAAAATAAAGATATAGTAGCTGTCACAGCTGCGATGTCCAGAGGTACCGGAGTAAGAGCTTTTCAGAAGGCCTTTCCGGATAGGACCTTTGATGTCGGAATAGCAGAACAGCATGCGCTTACATTTGCGGCGGGAATGGCCAAAGGTGGATTGATTCCTTTTGTTGCCATTTATAGCTCCTTCCTTCAGAGAGGTTATGATCAGCTGCTTCATGATGTATGTCTTCAGAAGCTTCATGTAATAGTAATGATAGACCGCTCCGGAATAGTAGGCGAGGATGGTGAAACCCATAATGGAATATATGATACGGCATACCTGAGAAGTATTCCGAATCTTACCGTCATAGCTCCTAAGGGGGCAAAGGAACTGGAGGAAGCTATGGATTATGCTGTTTCCTATGATGGTCCGGTAGCCATAAAGTATCCTAAGGGTGCAGCCTACAGTGGACTGGATGATGTGAATCAGCAGTTTATAGAGGGACGCTCCGAGGTCGTAAATTTCAGTTCTCAGGTAGGAGATGTAAAAGTTAAGAGTCTGGCCATATTTGCAGTTGGCAACATGGTAAGTACAGCCGTAACCATAAGAGACAGAATTAAAGAGAACTATGGATATGAGCCGGAAATCATAAATGTCAGATTCATAAACCCTCTGGATTTAGAGAGAATAAAGGAAACTATCCGGGATTTTGATGTTATAGCAGTTATGGAGGAATCCATCAGGCGTGGAAGTGTTGGCGAAGCTATTGGCTATGAAAT
>CACZOE010000292.1 GCA_902782695.1 uncultured Lachnospiraceae bacterium
ATAATGGCTAAAGGAAAAAATAGTAAAAAGAATAATCAGGGAAATAATCAGAAGAGCAAGCAGGAAAGTACTCAGATGAATAATCAGAAGAGTACCCAGAAGAATATCCCGGACAACGATCAGAAGAATTCTCAGGTTAGTTATAAAAATAACAACCATGAGAATGATCATAAAAATGATATGATTGATAAGGTGAATACACCTGACGTTAGTGAGGTTGCGAAGAAAACAAACACTGCCGTGGCTGATAAAAGAGTAGATTATTCAACTAATAACACGGCTAAGGCCAAGGCAGAGGAGTCACAGGAACCTGCAGTTCCTATGTCCAGGGCGCAGAAGGTTCTCAGTAAGTTTGATATATTTGGAGATCTCTTTGTTCTAAATATATTCTTTTTTGTTACCTGCCTTCCAATCGTTACTATTGGGGCTTCACTTACAGCAATGTATACAGTAACAAATAAGATGGTGAAAAATGAAGACGGTCCTATCAAGGATTCCTACTTCAAAGCTTTCAAGTCAAACTTCAAGCAGGCAACAGCTATCTGGCTCATCGACCTGGCGTTTATAGTATTTGTTATGTTTCAGTATAACTACTATCTGCAAAATGATAATCAGCTGACCAGAATGCTTTTTATCTTCATGGGCTTCGAGTTTATACTGATGGCATTTGCATTTCCGCTTCAGTTTCCAATGCTTGCAAGATATGACAATACAACACTCAGGACTATCCTGAATTCACTGATACTTGCCATGACTCACTTGGGAGTCTGGTTCAGAATGTTTTTCATCTGGATGTTCCCTGTAGCTCTTTACTACCTGAGACCAAACCTTCTTTTTTATACCTGGTACCTGTGGGGCATGATCCTATGCGCGTTATTCGCCTACGTATGTTCCATGTTCCTGGTCAGATTCTACGACAAGATCGAAAGTATGACAGCAGGGTCAAATGAATCGCAAGAATAGATTTTTTCGATGATTTTACAAAAGAACTCGATGACGAAGTATCAGCGGTTCAGAAAAGTAAGAAATGGAGAAAGAAAATCATGACAGTAGAAGAGATGATAAAAGCAGAAGCGAGATATGCGGCTAAAAATGCCAAAAAGGAAGGACTAAGGGAAGGAAGAAAAGAAGGAAGAAAAGAAGGTGTTGATGCCATTACTAGATTGTTTTCTTATCTCTTAGATGATGAACGTTACGATGATATAAAGAGAGCTTCTACAGACGAAGATTTTCAGAAACAGTTATTAAATGAGTATGATATCAAATTTCCTGATTTTGAGGATGTGAATGACTAAGGAATCAAAATAATTAAAACTAAAAAGAGTATGTAATTATGTGCCGGGAGTGTATCTCCCGGTTCTTTTTTTTCTTCTTAATGGTAGTGTAGCGAAAAGGTGTTATGAGGAGCAGAAAAGGATGTTATGAGGAGCGAGAAAAGGATGTTATGGGGGAGTGGCAGAAGGTGGTTGCCACTCCCTGTGCCACTTCCCAGGGTGTTTTTGAAATGATAAAATTGTGAATGATATTGATACAAAAAACGAAGGAGGTTAGTGTCATATGAGAAAAAATATTAAACATATGAAACGTTTTTTAGCGATTGTAATGATGTCATTTTTCTGTTTTTCATCAGTGAACACAAATACAAAAATGACAAGTGTTAATGCTGCGGATGAATCACTTAATAATCCGATTACTGATGAAAGTGGTGTCACAACATGGGAAAAGGTTAAGTTTGGTTCTTATTACCAGACAAAAAACATTCTGAATGAAAAAATTAAATGGAGAATACTGTCCATTGATGGAGATGACGCGTTTCTTATATCTGACAAGGTTTTGGACTATAAGGCGTTTAATGATTCATTAAAAGAGGAGACAAATACCTGGGAGAAATCAGATATAAGAGTTTGGCTTAATGAAACATTTTATGATAAAGCATTTAATGAAGATGAAAAAAAGGATATTATAGAAACTTCTATCGAAAATAAAGGTATTTCTGAGATAGAACCCCCTGGAGAAGATGATGAGGGTGGAGAGCCACAGATAAATGTTATAGTTGCTGATGAAGCTAACACATCAGATAACGTTTTTCTTTTATCGAAAGAGGAAATTATAAATCCTGCTTATGGATTTGATGAATCCAATATGTCCAGTTCATCTAGGGCTTCAGAAACAACAGATTATACATTTTATAATGGAATAAATGCAAATCTATTCGGCGGTCATGTAGAAGGAAAAGTACCATGGATGCTTCGTTCCCTTCAGTATACAAATACGACAGAAATAGGACAGGATAGGCTTTATTATATTTATAAAGATGGTGGTCTATATGATGAATATAGTTATGAAAAAAAGATGGGTATACGTCCTGCGATTCATGTAAATATTAAATCTGAGAATATTACAGCTGCAGGTGAAATTACATCCGGAGATGAAATTATATCAACTTCGGGGGATTATCATAATCCTGTTGTAAATGACGGAATAACAACCTGGTCATGTGTTTACTTTGGAAACTATAATCAAAGTATTAAATTTAATAAGGAACCGATTGAGTGGAGGGTTCTTTCTGTAAAAGATGACAAAGCGCTTCTTTTAACTGATAAGATTATCGATAGTCATAAATATAATCCTTCAAGTAACAGAGATGGATATTTAGCTTGTCAGATTGCAGATTGGCTGGTAGATGATTTATTTAATGCCGCTTTTAGCGATAAAGAAAAAGAAAGTATAGTAGAAGTAGACATGAATCCGGATTATCCTGGAAACATAATGCATAAAATATTTCTTCTCTCACCTGAAGAGGTAAGTAATACTGAATATGGTTTTGGCGCTGAATTCGAAGCTGATGATAAATCGAGAGTTGCATATGTTACAGATTACACAGAATGGATGGGCTCTAAAGGTAATTCAGGTGAAGATGGGAAACCTAAAGGTTCAGCTCTTTGGTGGCTGACAACAGATGTTGGAAGTTTTAATGCTAATTGTATAGATTGGTCAGGCAAGGGTTATTCAGATACAATGTGGAAAACAATGAGTTGTGGAGTAAGACCTGCTATATATGTTGATCTGTCCAAGGAAAAGCTTGAAGCATATGAAACTGTTGATTCAGAAGGAAATGTGAAAGCTGTTACAAAGAAAGAAGAAAAAACAACCGAAAAAACAGATAACAGTGAGAATACGGAAAACAAGGACAATAAAGAAACTACAGAAACAGATCAGAATAACGATAAGGCTAATCCTGAAAATCCAGTAAATCAGCAAGATGGAAATAATAATGGCACTCAGACAGATACATCTGCACCTTCATCTCAGAATTCGGTACAGAATCCGGTTCAGACAGTACAGACAACTGGCAGTACAGTTCCTTCTGTAGGCACTGTTTCGCAGGATAAAGCAAATACAGGTAAATATGTTATTATAAATGCAGCTACTGATGGAACAGGAACAGTGGCATATAGTGCACCTATTTCAAATAAGGAAAAAAATATTACGATACCTGACAATGTAACAATCGAAGGATTTAACTATCAGGTAACGGAGATAAAAGCAAATGCACTTAAGGGTTCTAAAAAAATTAAGAAGGTAGTGATAGGTAAGAATATTTCAAAGATTGAAAAGAGTGCTTTTGAAAATTGCAAGAGCTTAAAGAACATAATAATAAAGACTACTAAACTTACCAAGAAGTCAATAGGTAAAAAGGCGTTTAAGGGAATTAATAACAAAGCTGTATTTAAATGTCCAAAGAAGAAAAAATCTTCTTATAAGAAATGGATAAAGAAAGCTGGTGCACCAAAGAGTGCGAAGTATAAGTAATATCACCCGAGGGTCCGGTTCTGCCGGACCCTTAATCTTTAAAAACATTAATAAACCTATTGATTTTAATTTTAGAGATATATAGAATATAGTATATTCCGATACCCTTGAAAAACTTTCTGAAGTATATAGATGATGGTTCAATCTCAGATGATTTTACAAAAGAACTCGATGACGAAGTATCAGCGGTTCGGAAAAGTAAGAAATGGAGAAAGAAAATCATGACTGTAGAAGAGATGATAAAAGCAGAAGCAAGGTATGCTGCAAAAAAGGCTAAAATAGAAGGAAGGAAAGAAATAAGCAACTTGGTCGCTCGTCTTATTGATGATGAACGATTTGATGATTTAAAAAGATCTTCTACAGACGAGTGTTTTCAGAAACAACTATTAAATGAGTATAATATCGCATTTCCTGATTTTGAGGATGTGAATGACTAAAATCAAATTCAATTAAAACCGAAAAGAGTATGTAAAAATGTGTCTGGAGTATACCTCCCGG
>CACZOE010000293.1 GCA_902782695.1 uncultured Lachnospiraceae bacterium
CATTACAAGAAGATAATTGATGGTGATGCACTTCAGACTCTTGCGGAATTATAAAAAGCCGGCAGACTGCCGGCTTTTTAATTGCCTGTTTAGTATTCTTCTGATTAAGCTTTATGAATACATGCTTATTCTTCTGATATGTCTCTCATCATTTGAAAATGGAGTATCGATAAATGTATCAACTATTTTCAGAGCAAGTCCCGGACCTACTACACGTGCACCCATACAGAGTATATTTGCGTTGTTATGTTCTCTGGTAGCCTCTGCTGAGAAGGTATCATGGCAGAGAGCTGCTCTTATTCCTTCGACTTTGTTAGCTGCCATGGACATTCCTATACCCGTTCCACATACCAGAATTCCAAGTGCTGAGCTATCATTCTTTATCTCGTCAGTAAGTTTTTTGGCGTAGATTGGATAATCGCAGGACTGTTCAGAATCGCAGCCAACATCAACTATCTCAATGTTTCTTGCTCTTAAATGCTCGATTATTTCCAGCTTTAATAGAAAACCACCATGGTCTGATCCTATTATAATTTTCATTTTAGTTCCTCCTTAGTTTTTAACCTTCAATTATTGTGTCAGATTATGATTCGGATGACACATATATAACTCTGTGGCCAGCGGCCTTCAGAAGTCTGTTCATGATTGCTCCGCCGAGTTCGCTGAGATTCAGGCTTTCACTGTAGATCAGTTCAGATCCTATTTTATCACATTCTCTAAGTGCTGCATAGAGTCTGGCGGCTACAGTTACACCCTCGCCCATACTGCCGACGGTGATTACGGAATCCTTCGGATACAATCCTGCGTGTTCCTCCGGGGATAAGATCACGACTTTTTTCCCCTGAGAAGTGCCTTCCTGAAGAAGCTCATTTATTTTATCAGCTACCATCTTATCAGTGTCATGTTGGTCAGCGCTGATTTTATCCATTTGTTCACTATTGTTTGATTCTTTATATTCTACAATAGTTAGTTCCCCTGATGGCGCGTAATGCGTATATTTCATTCCCGGTGCTTTTGGACGGATATTCGGATCAGGTTCGATGAGTGTTCTGTCGATAGAAACTTCCCCAATTACTGCCTCAAGCATTTTCTTGGTGACAAATCCTGGTCTCAGAATTGTAGGTATTTCTTCTGTCAGATCAACGATGGTTGATTCGATTCCTATTCCTACGGGACCGCCATCTATTATTGCATCTATCCTTCCATTCATATCTTCGATGACATGATCAGCTGTGGTTGGAGAAGGTCTTCCTGAGGTGTTGGCAGAGGGAGCTGCTATCAGCACACCGCTCTCTCTGATAAGATCCAGTGCTGCAGGATGCGAAGGCATTCTGATAGCAACGGTCTTCAGTCCTCCTGTTGTTTCGTCCGGAACCACATCCTTTTTTGGAAGGATAATGGTGAGGGGACCCGGCCAGAAGGCTTCCATTAGAAGCTTTGCCGTGTCTGGTACATTTGCTGCTATCTCATACACGGATGCTGTATCGGCTATATGTACTATAAGGGGATTATCACTGGGACGCCCCTTGGCAGCATATATTTTATTTGAGGATTCTGGAGATAGTGCATTACCTCCCAGTCCATAAACAGTTTCTGTTGGAAATGCAACCAGCCCGCCATTTTTAAGGATATCAGCAGCAGTCTGTATGTCATTATATTCTGTTGTAAGTATCGCTGTATTCATTATAGGAAGCTTCCTTTTATCAGTCTTTACTTGTATTGCCCTTTAATACCAGGTCAAGTATATGATCGTGGGCCAGGAGTTCCTCTTTATCATTCAGAGGTTCAAGCTTAAAATTATCATATCGCTGTCTCAAAGCTGTTTCTATCAGGTGATCTGCAAATGCAGGATTCTTCGGAAGTATAGGTCCGTGACTGTAGGAGCCGTATACATTCTTATAATGTATTCCTTCAGTTCCATCCTGTCCGTTATTTCCGTAGCCGCTCAGGATATTTCCGAGAGGAGCCACTCCTTCACCGAGATAGGTTCGACCGCTGTGGTTTTCGAAGCCTACTATGTCGCTGCCTCCTGCCTCTGGTGTACATCTGAAGGCATAGTTTCCTATCATACGGACATCACCACCGATGGTATGAAAATCTACTGCTCCGAGGAACTGCATTTTTTCCCCTTCCTTAGTCTCGTAGTAGTGTCCCATCATCTGATATCCCCCACAGATACAAAGAAATGTTTTTCCATCCGCTATGGCTGATTTTATATTGTCGCCCTTACCGTTTTTCAGATCGTCCAGAAGAACTTCCTGTTCAAAGTCCTGACCACCACCGATAAAAAAGATATCATAGTCAGCGAGATTTGCAGATTCTCCAAGTTTTACTTCGGAAACCTCAGCCTTCAGGCCACGCCACTCGAGACGTTTCTTTAGACAAAGTATATTGCCACGGTCACCGTAGAGATTTAGTACCTCAGGATAGAGGTGGCAGATTTTTAATATCACTTCTGACATAGTTTTACCCTTATTTCTGATCCTTCCAAAATTCTTTTTTACCGGTTACAGAGCTGAGCTCGGCACGAAGGCTGAGCATGGAGGTATAGTTAGGCAGGATGAAAACAGGAAGACTATGTGAAGTCATAGCCTCTATCAGTTTTCTGTTATCCTCTATCATTTCGATTGAACTGGTATCAGCGCCTGCATATTTAAGACGGATCATCATATCACCGGCTCTGGTTCCGGATACATACAGCTTCTTGCAGTGAACATCCTGCGCCACCTTTTCATGGTCTGCATCCCATATCCAGGAAATGTCGTGACCGTCAGCAGTCTTGTCGTTGAGACAAAGTACCGCTACATAATCTTCCCCAAGTGAGGAAAGATATGAAAGAGACTGGTTACATCCTGCAGGATTCTTAACAAGAATCATCTGTATATCTACATTATTATAATTGAAAGACTCCATTCTTCCGAAGCTGGAGCTTACAGATTCAAGTGACTTTAGTATTTTGGACTTCTTCCATCCAATTGCATCAAAAGCAGAAATCGCTGCTATGGCATTATATACATTATAAAGAGCAGGGAGTCCTATATGTACATTTACCAGCTTGGTACGCTTCTTATCATTACTGCCGGAGTCCTTTTTGCTGACAGCATCAGCATCCTTTTTTCTCTGGTCAAACTCAGTAAACCTGACGGATATGTCACTGCCCTTTGAAGTAATTCTGATGTCTTCAACATTTAAACTTGGAGTAGCTCTTTTATATCCGCATTTAGGGCAGACGAAACCGCCCAGATGAGCATAAGTATGATAATCGTAGTTATATTCAGTGCCGCATTTTATGCAGTACTTGGCATCAGACAGTCCATCAGGATTATCTGTGCCTGTAGCAGCAGTTTTTCCTATGCCGTAGTAGTAGACAGGATTCGGGACATCCATCGCAAGTGAGGAAGTCAGAGAACAGTCTGCATTCAGACAAAGTGTAGTTTCCGGAACCAGACTGACACCTTTTCTTATTTCTTCCAATGTATGCATTACCTCGCCGTAACGATCCAGCTGGTCACGGAACAGATTTGTAACCACGATAACGTCAGGCTTAATCAGGGGAACGACTTTTTTCAGTGCTCCCTCGTCGCATTCAACTATTGCGTATTTTCTTTTTGGATGACCTGTGAGAGTGGATAGAGCGGTAAACTCAGCTGTAATACCGGTAAGGAGATTGGCTCCTGAGATATTTGACAGCGGCTCTATTCCATTTTCCTGAAGTGCATTTCTGAGCATGCTGCAGGTAGTGGTCTTGCCGTTGGTACCTGTTACTACTATTATATGCATGCCCCGGGAAACTACCTCGAGTATCTTCTTGTCGAAAAGCATTGCGCTTCTTCCTGGGAGAGTAGTACCGCCGCGATGCATTACCCTGAGTCCGAATCTGGTCAGACGGCAGGCAGAAACTGATAGAAATGTTTTAATTATATTATGATTGGACATAACTTTTTTCCTTATTAAAATGTAATCGAAAACAGAGTAGCATATATTTATATTATTTTCAATGGACTATAAAGATAAATCTCGTGTAAAAACCTATCTATATATATAGTAGATAAAAAATCTGCGAATAATAATAAAAATGTTGATTATGTTAACTTCTGGTTGACAATAAAAGAGCAAAGTGTTATCATATTTATCGTAACAGTTTTGTAACAATTTAGGCCAAAATGTAAAAGAAATGTAACAAACCACAATATATTGTGGGTGAAATGATAGTAGGAGGTTACATAATGTATAAACCAACTAAGAGAGTGATGATGCTTGGAGTTACATCAGCGGCAGCATTTTTTGCACTTTGTGCAGGGCTTGATGTAGCAGCAGGACAGGTATATGACTCATCGAATGTGGGAATCGCAAACAGAGTAGAAGAATATATTGTAGAAGGAAATGATGCAGATCCTGTTTCAACACTTACAAACGGTATAGTTAAAGCATCGGATGCATTTACTCCGGGAAATAAAGAGGAAGCCGTAACAGAAGAAGTAGCTGAAACAGAGGAAGTGGTAAATAAGGCTTCACTTACAGATGCTAAGGTTTATCCACAGTTCCAGGACAGAGCAGTTGTAACTGCAGATAGCAAGGTAAATATCAGAACAGATGCAAGTACCGATGCAGAGGTAATCGGTGTTCTCGAAAGAGGCGGTGTTTGTCTGGTTAAAGAAATAGGCGATGAATGGACCAAGATAGCATCAGGAACCTGTGAAGGATATATAGCTAATATGTATCTGGCATATGGTGATGATGCAGGTGAGTGGTCTGATGCAAATGGAGTTGCTCGTACAGCTACTGTAAATACCGCAACACTCAAGGTTCGTGAGGGCAAGGATGAAAATAGCGACTGTGTTACTCTTATTCCTGAAGGTGAGCAGTACTATGTATACAGCGTAGGCGATGAGTGGACTGAGGTCTGTGTTGATGATGATATCCGCGGATTCGTTAAGAGTGAATATGTAGATGTAAAGTATGAAAATCCTAGAGCTGTTTCCGTAGAGGAGCAGGCAGAAGCAGACAGACTTGCTAAGGAAAAAGCAGATCAGGAATGGCTTGCATATCTTGCAGAGCAGGAAGCTCTTGCACAGCAGCAGGCAGCAGAACAGCCGGCAGAAACTCAGGTTGCAGATGCTACAGTTGAGAGTCAGCAGTTAGCAGATCAGGCACCAGAGCAGCAGGCAGTTGAGCAGCCAGCAGCAGAACAGCCAGCGGCAGAACAACCGGCAGCAGAGCAGCCAGCACAGCAGGAAGTAGCTACTGAAGCTACAACACAGGCTCCAACAACACAGCAGGTTACAGCAGCACCAGCAGGTTCTACAGGAGTTGACCTTGTAAACTATGCTATGCAGTTCATTGGTAATCCATATGTATGGGGCGGAACAAGCCTTACAAACGGAGCTGACTGTTCAGGATTCGTTCTCAGTATATATGCTCAGTTTGGTTATTCACTTCCACATTCAGCAGCAGCACAGTCTGGATATGGTGTAGAGGTAAGTATGTCAGATCTTCAGCCAGGAGACCTTCTGTTCTACTCAAATGGTGGTGGAATAGGTCACGTAGCTATCTATGCAGGTGGTGGAATGGTAGTACACGCTTCTAATAAGAGAGATGGTATCAAGACTTCAAGCTACAATTACAGAACACCTGTAAAGGCTGTTAGAATACTTGGACAGTAAAAAATAATGAATTATAACCGTCGGTACAAAACCCGGCGGTTTTTTTGACCTATTTATCTGGTTTTGTGCACTTTGCACAAAGGATTCCTTGGATGGTTGACAATAATACACATAATATTACGTAAATCAGTGTTGATAATCAACACCGAAAAGCCTTGATTAATGGGTTATTCACAAAGTTATCAACATTGTCAACACAAAAAGGGTATACATAATGAGCATTTCTAAGCCTCTGAAAAAAAATTAAATTTCGTGACTTCTAACAAACTTTAAAAAAATTATTGATTTTTTACCCCATAAAAGGCTAAAATCTTTTGGCACTTACCATACATATATGTTATAATCATGTTACATATATCTGTGGGGGATTAAATAGTGAAGGGGCATCTGCCAGTATTTATGATACCGGGTATATGTAAATACCAGCAAGAAGGAGAATATGCTTATGAATTATAACATTGCGGGAAAAAATATTGATCTGACAGAAGGCCTTAAGCAGGCTGTATATGATAAGTTAGGGAGGTTAGAAAAGTTCTTCGCAGAGGATGCAATTGCAAATATTACACTCTCAGTTGAGAAGGAAAGACAGAAGATAGAGGTTACTATACCAATGAAGGGTCATATCATCAGAGCTGAGCAGGTCAGTGATGATATGTACGTATCTATAGATATGGTTGCTGAGACGATAGAGCGTCAGGTAGTCAGATATAAGAAGAAGATAATTGATCAGAATCAGGATGCTGCATATTTCCAGAATCAGTTCCTTGAGGAAGAAGATGTGGATATGGATGATGAGATTCAGATCATCAGAAGCAAGAGATTCCCTGTTAAGCCAATGTATCCTGAGGATGCATGCGTACAGATGGAGCTTCTCGGACACAGCTTCTACATGTTCAGAAATGCAGAGACTGATGAAGTCAATGTAGTATACAAGAGAAAAGGAAGTACTTACGGACTTATAGAGCCTGAGTATTAAAATGATTTTCCGGGGGATGCTGAGCATCCCCCTTTTTTAATGTTTAATTAGCATTACTTCTTTTTTAATGTTTTTCTTGCTTTATATTTTTAATTATGATAGATATATAAAAGTCGCTTGTAAAATAAGGGAAAAGTACTTTAAACCATAGTTATTCATTTGTAAGCATTTAGAAAAAATGAGGTTAAATTTATAGATAATGGGTGAGTCAGAAAAGATTGAAACAGAAATAATTGAAAATCAGAATGAAAATGTAGTTTCTGAAGCGGCAGGTGAAGAGACTAAAGCTCAGCCAGAGAATAAAATGGGAGTTCTTCCGGTTAAAAGGCTTATTATCTCTATGTCTATACCAATGATGATCTCCATGCTGGTTCAGGCGCTTTACAATATAGTAGACAGTATGTTCGTGTCCCGTGTAAGCGAGGATGCTCTGACAGCTGTTACTCTTGCATTTCCACTTCAGATGATGATCATCTCGGTGGGCAGCGGTACCGGAGTTGGTATTAATGCTATTCTTTCAAAAGCGCTTGGTGAGAGAAAGCAGAAAAGAGCAAACAGGGCTGCTAATAATGGTTTATTTCTTGCGCTGGTTCACTATGCTATATTTATTCCTATCGGAATAATAGTTGCTGAACCATTTATCCGTTCACAGACTTCCAGTGAGACTATAGCAGTTATGGGTACCGACTATCTTGGAATATGCTGTATATTTTCCATAGGAGTATTTCTTCAGATGACCTTTGAGAGACTGCTCCAGTCAACCGGACGTACACTTCTCAGCATGATTTCCCAGATAACCGGAGCTGTTACAAATATGATCCTGGATCCGATAATGATATTTGGTCTTTTCGGAATGCCTGCTCTCGGTGTTAAGGGAGCGGCTTATGCCACTGTAACCGGACAGTGTGTTGCAGCAGTTCTGGGATTCTTCCTTAACAGAAAGTTTAATTATGAGATAAAGATATCCGTCAGGAAGGTATTTAAGCCATCCTGGAAGACTATAAAGAAGATATATGTTATAGGTATTCCTTCTATACTGATGATGTCCATCGGTTCTATAATGACCTATATGATGAATAAAATACTTGATAGCTTTTCATCTACAGCTGTTGCAGTTTTTGGAGCTTATTTCAAGCTTCAGAGCTTTATCTTCATGCCGGTATTCGGTCTTAATAACGGAATGATTCCGGTTCTGGCCTATAACTATGGTGCAAGAGAAAAAGCTCGTATAAAGGAAGCTCTCAGCTTTTCATTAAAGCTGGCTATGTCCATAATGGTTTGTGGTCTGATTCTGTTCTGGCTGCTTCCGGGAACGCTTCTTAAGATATTTGATGCATCAGACAATATGATCGATCTCGGTGTTCCTGCACTCAGAACCATCAGTCTGTCATTCCCTATAGCAGGTGCATGTATTGCAATGGGCTCCATTTTCCAGGCTTTTGCAAAGAGCAACTATTCACTGGTTATCTCCATCGGCCGTCAGCTGGTGGTACTTATACCTGCAGCATGGCTGCTTGCTCAGAGTGGCAATCTCAATCTGGTATGGTTTGCATTTCCGATAGCAGAGCTGGCATCACTTTGTCTGTCGCTATTCTTCTTTAGAAGAATTAACAGAAAGATAGTAGATCAGCTATAAAACGGCAGGTATCCAACGGATACTTTTAGGAAAGAGGGATGTTTTCAGGGTTTTTATACTTGTTACATCCTTTTTTTGTTGATAAGATATAATAAGTTTTTTAGTGGAGATTATCCGGAAGATGAAAGGAGAGGAAGAGAGAGGATGAAAAAAGAAATCAAGAAATTTTTAGCCATGATACTGGCAGTTATGCTGGTAATTGGCGTGGTCCCATTTGGAGGTGAGGCAAAGGTTAATGCG
>CACZOE010000294.1 GCA_902782695.1 uncultured Lachnospiraceae bacterium
CTCATAGATGTCGCCATATTTCTTTGTGTATGCTGCTGCAACAGCTTTTCTTCTTGTTTCTGAAAGTGACATAGGGAAACAGTCTCTACTAACTGCTACTAAGCCGATTTTTACCTCAGGTATATTTTTCATTATTGTAACCTCCTGTTTTTATTACATATTTTCTTTTATCTGTTTGTAAATGCCTTCTGCATCAAGTTCATATTTGTGAAGAAGTTCCTTAGCAGGACCTGATTCACCAAATGTGTCTCTAACACCAATTCTGTAAAGACTTATTGGATGATTCTCTGCGATAACTTCAGCTACTGCGCTTCCGAGACCACCGATGATTGAATGCTCTTCTACTGTGAAGAGTTTGCCTGTCTCTTCTGCAGCCTTAATGATTATCTCACTATCGATAGGCTTGATTGTATGGATATTGATAACTCTTACGCTTACTCCATCCTTCTCGAGCATCTCTGCTGCTTCAAGTGATTCAGCAACCTCAAGTCCGGTAGCAAATATTGTAATATCCTTACCATCCTTAAGAAGAACTCCCTTGCCAAGTTCAAATTTGTAATCAGGCTTGTCATTGATTACAGGAACTGCAAGTCTTCCGAATCTCATATATACAGGTCCCTGATGATCATAAGCAGCTTTCACTGCAGCCTTTGCTTCTACGTCATCAGAAGGATTGATGATAACCATTCCAGGAATAGTTCTCATAAGAGCTATATCTTCATTACACTGATGAGAAGCTCCGTCCTCACCTACAGAGATACCTGCATGAGTTGCTCCTATTTTTACATTAAGCTTTGGATAACCTATTGAATTTCTGACCTGTTCAAAAGCTCTTCCAGCAGCAAACATTGCAAATGTGCTCATGAAAGGAACCTTTCCGCAGGTTGAGAGTCCTGCTGCGATACCTGCCATATTTGACTCAGCTATACCACAGTCAATGTGACGCTCAGGAAATGCCTTCTTGAATACACCAGTTTTTGTTGCAGCTGCAAGATCGGCATCCAGTACTACGAGGTCAGGTTTTTCTTTTCCAAGCTCTGCCAGGGCGTTACCATAGCTGTCTCTTGTTGCTATTTTTACTACATCTGCCATTTTCCTAATCCTCCAGTTCCTTTATAGCCTGTTCAAACTCTTCATCGTTCGGAGCTTTTCCATGCCAGCCTACATTATTCTCCATAAAGGATACGCCCTTACCTTTAACGGTCTTAGCTATGATAGCTGTTGGCTTACCCTTTGTAGATTTTGCTTCATCAAAAGCTTTCTCTATCTGATCAAAATCATGACCATCGATACAGATAACGTTGAAATTGAAAGCCTTAAACTTTTCATCTATTGGATATGGTGAACATACCTCATCAACAGAACCATCTATCTGAAGATTGTTGTTATCTACGATAACTGTAAGATTGTCGAGCTGTCTGTGACCTGCAAACATTGCAGCTTCCCAGATCTGGCCTTCCTCTATCTCACCATCTCCACACATTGCATAAACTCTATAATCCTTGTCATCAAGCTTTGCAGCAAGTGCCATACCTACTGCTGCAGACAGCCCCTGCCCGAGGGAACCGGATGACATATCCACACCAGGAATGTGCTTCATATCCGGATGTCCCTGCAGGTAAGAACCAGTATGACGGAGGGTTATTAAATCAGAGGTAGGAAAATAACCTCTGTTAGATAATACTGAGTAAAGTGCTGGAGCGATATGTCCTTTTGAAAGAACAAATCTGTCTCTATCTTCCTTCTTTGGATCAGAAGGATCGATATTCATTTCTTTAAAATACAGATAAGTCATTATATCTGCTGCCGAAAGTGATCCGCCCGGATGTCCTGACTTAGCACTATGAACTGCAGTTACTATGCCTTTTCTGACTTCTTTTGCTTTCTTCTCTAAATCTGTTTTTGTTATTTCGTTCATATTCTTTTCCCTTTATAGATTCTGAAATAATTTACTCACCAAATACAGCCTTGTAATCCTTCTGGAACTTTTCAATACCCTGATCAGTCAGAGGATGCTTTGTCATCTGCTCGATAACAGCATAAGGTACTGTAGCTATATCAGCACCAGCAAGTGCACAGTCAGTTACATGGATTGTATTTCTGATACTAGCAGCGATTATCTCTGTCTCTATTCCATAATTTTCAAATATCTGAACAATACTTTCGATAAGATCGATTCCTGGCTGGCTGATATCATCAAGACGTCCAAGGAATGGTGAAACATATGTTGCTCCTGCACGTGCAGCAAGAAGTGCCTGGTTTGCTGAGAATATAAGAGTTACATTTGTCTTGATTCCTTCTGCTGAAAGAACCTTTACAGCCTTAAGACCTTCTACTGTCATAGGAATCTTAACAACCATATTAGGATGAATCTTGGCAATCTCACGACCTTCAGCTATCATGCCTTCAGCATCAACTGTAGTTGCCTTTACCTCACCACTGATAGGACCATCAACGATAGATGTGATCTCCTTGATAACCTCGTTGAAGTCTCTCCCTTCTTTTGCGATGAGTGACGGATTGGTAGTTACTCCACATATAACTCCCATGTCATTTGCTTTTCTTATGTCGTCCACATTTGCAGTATCGATAAAGAATTTCATTTTTCAACCTCCATTTTTTTATATTCACCTTTTTCAGGCTATGAACATTATAAAGCTTAAAGCTTTTATTGGTTTACGATTTTTTAAGAGTTTTTGTTAATATTTTATCGTTTTCAGAAAAATTATTTGGTTACTTCGAAAGAGAAACACTCTTTACCTGTCAGTTCTTTACTTCTTTCATCCGGCTGCTGTCCGCCTACATAGATACGGTAGCTTCCGCGAAGTATATGTCTTGATCCGTCTTCAAGAACTGTTTCGAAGCTCTTTTCAGGAATCACTACTTCAACAGTCTTCTCTTCGCCAGGCTCCAGAAATACCTTTTCAAATCCACACAGACTGTATTTAGGCTGATTATCCGGAAGAAGTATGTCTGAAAGATTCTGAATATCAGAGTTCAGATTGTTGTCCAGCTTATCCTGAGGCATATTTGAGATGTATGCCTGAACTACTTCTCCAGTTCTGTACTTTCCTGTGTTCTTTACCTTAATGGTACATTTTACTTCAGTTCCATCACTTACTGAAAGATCAGAGAACTCTGTAGTACTATAGGAAAGACCAAACCCAAATGGATAAAGTGGCTTGTCGTTTAAGTATCTATAGGTTCTTCCCTTCATGCTGTAATCTTCCATAGGTGGCTGCTGACCATCCTTGTAGAATGTTACCGGAAGTCTTCCTCCTGGTACCTGATCACCAAAGATGATATCTGCAAGTGCCATACCACCATTCTGACCACTATACCAGCTCTGGATGATAGCATTACAGTTTTCATCAGCATAGGAAAGGTCCATAGCACTACCGGTATTACATACAAGGATTACCGGAGTACCTGTAGAAACTACTCTTTCAACAAGCTTCTGCTGATGTTCTGGAAGGAAGAGTGAAGTCTTATCTCCAGCTGCAAATGCATTTCCTGTATCTCCTTCTTCTCCTTCTATAGTAGAATCAAGTCCAACACAGAGAACAACCACGTCACTTGCTCTTGCTACCATCTCAGCTTCGCTAAGTCTGTCATCATCAAGTGCCAGGTTCTGAACCTTTGATTCAAACAGGTGAGAGCCTTCTGAGAAAAGAACTCTTGTACCCTTATTTACTGCCCTGCGGATACCTTCAAGATTTGTTACATATCTGGAAGAAAGTCCGTTGTAGTTACCTTCAAGAACAGTAATCGAAGTAGCTGTAGGTCCGATAACTCCGATGGTTTTTATTTTATCCTTATTGAGTGGAAGTAATCCATCATTTTTCAGAAGAACCATTGATTCAACACTTGCATCATAAGTAAGTGCATCTGATTCATCTGTATCAATATCTGCAAGACCAAGACTGTTGTATTCGCAGTCTTCATCAAACATTCCAAGCGCAGCTCTTACTGTATAAACTCTTACAGCTGCTTCTCTGATTTCTTCTTCTGTTACAAGTCCCTGGTTATATGCATCCATGAGACATCTGTATACTATTCCGGCATTCAGATGACAGCCCTTCTTAAGAGCAAGAGCTGCTGTCTCAAACTCATTGGCTGTAACCTTGTGGTTCTTATGGATATCAAGAAGAGCAAGGAAGTCTGAAACTATATACCCTTCAAATCCCCACTTATTAAGAAGTGTATCTTCTAGAAGGACTTTGCTTGCACAAGCAGGTTCTCCGTTTACTCTGTTATATGCACCCATGACACCGGCAACACCGGCATCTACAGCTTCTTTGAACTGTGGGATGTAGGTCTCTTCCAGATCCTTAGCACTAACCCTGGCATCAAATCCATGTCTGATTGCTTCAGGTCCTGAATGTACAGCATAGTGTTTAGCACATCCTGCTGCTCTCATGTATTTCTTATCACCCTGGAGTCCTTTTATAAATGCAACTCCGAGTTTTGCTGTGAGATATGGATCCTCACCATAGGTTTCCTGTCCTCTACCCCATCTGGCATCTCTGAATATATTAATGTTAGGAGACCACATTGTGATACATTTGTACAAATCCCTATCTCCAAGTTTTTTTGACTCGTTATACTTGGCTCTTGCCTCAGTTGAAACAACCTCTGCAACCTTTCCCAGCATTTCTTTGTCAAACATTGCAGCAAGTGCAATAGCCTGTGGAAATACAGTGGCTGTACCTGCTCTTGCAAGACCATGAAGGCCTTCGCCCCACCAGTTATAGGATGGAATACCAAGTCTATCAATAGAAGGACTATCGTATCTCAGCTGGCTGGCAGCCTCTTCAAGAGTCATCTTATCAACGAGTTCTCTGGCAGTTTCCTTAAATTCTTTGTTCATAGTGTCGTCTCCGATCAGACTTATTTAATACTCTTTTCCTCTAATTTATCCAAAAGAGAAATATCTTCAGTTACGCATTTTTATAGTAACATAGTAAAACCTCAAATACTTTTCAAATATTGCGATAAAGTTATCCAAAGTTGCTATACTCCGCTTTATTTTTTGAAGATTTTTTTGGGATTATTTTTTTAAATTTTTTATGTGATTATTGTGTGAATTGTGTTATAATAGAACGCGATTTACATTAAGAAAAATGGGGAGTTCTAATTATGGAAGTAAAAAACTTACAAAACATGATTTTAGAGTGCATAGCTTATGCAGATGAAGTCAATAAAAACGGAGATGTTTATCCGGAAGATGCCCGCATGCCTCTCCGTGATCTGCTCAGACATGATATCATCGTTTTTCTTGGTTATCTTTATGAGCCAGGAAATAAACATACAGCTGACCAGATAGAGTTTATCAGAGAAAATCTTAAAATGAATCTTTCAGAGGAAAAATTTGCTGATTTCGTTCAGCAGAAATGTGTCGATGAGAGATTTCTTACAGAGGCTCCTAAGTCTATTCGCTATTTCATTTCTGCCGATCAGGCTGCGAATAAGGAAGCCTTCATATCAGGAAGTATATCCAGATCAAAATTTATAGCAGACAGCTTCAGAAAGATCGGTCAGGGATTCATTGATTACCCTGAGGTACGCGATACTACTGCTAAGCACCTCACTGATTTTGTTGAGGTTCTGAACGCCACACTTAACAGTGCAGGTATTCTCACATCACAGCATACAAGTATCCTGAAAATGTCTGACAAACCTCATAGAAAAGAAGGCGTTGCTACATTTACAGATAAGACTAATCCAGATCTTCAGAATGTTACTACATTTGATGATAAATCAGGAAGCTTTGTTACTAAGAAAGCTATCAATATATCCGGATATAACATTCAGAAGAAACGTGCTGATGACGTTTCTGAATTCCTTAATTTCCAGCCGGAAGAAGAAAAAGAAGATGCAGTATTTAAGCGTGGTGAAGGTCGTGTAGGACGTAACAGACGTGGTAACGATGAATCAGAAGAGATTGAGAAGCCACTCGATGACCTTATCGCTGAGCTTCAGGCTCTTACTGGACTTGCTTCAGTTAAGGAAGACGTTATGCACCTGGTAAATATCATCAAGGTTCGTCGTCTTCGTGAGCTCAAAGGTCTCAAGAGAATCGATATGTCCTTCCACCTGGTATTTACAGGAAATCCTGGAACAGGTAAAACCACTATCGCCCGTATTCTTGCAAAGATATATAAACAGCTCGGTGTTGTAAGCCGTGGTCAGTTCATCGAGGTTGACCGTTCCGGACTTGTAGACCACTACTCTGGTGGTACTGCTCTTAAAACAACCGAGGTTATTAACAGAGCTATCGGAGGTATCCTCTTCATCGATGAAGCTTACTCTCTTACTCATAATAAAGAGTCAGGTGACTACGGTCAGGAAGTTGTTGATACTCTCCTGAAACGTATGGAGGACGACCGTGATGACTTCATCGTTATCGTTGCCGGTTATACAGATGAAATGCATGAGTTCATCGAGTCAAACCCTGGTCTCAGATCTCGTTTCAACAAGTATATACATTTCCCAGATTACTCAAGCAGCGAGCTGATGGAAATCTTCAAATATATGTGTAAAGATACAGACTACATGCTTACAGAAAATGCAGCATCTGTAGCTGAAGCATATCTCAGAGGAATGACTGAGGCAAAGAAGGATAACTTCGCTAATGCTCGTCTCGTTCGTAACTACTTTGAGCGTTGTATCGACCGTCAGGCAAACCGTATCGTTCAGGATGCTCATATCACAGAAGAAGATCTTCTTACATTTGTAAGAGAGGATATGGTTGAGGATACTACTGCCGGTTCACTTACAAAGAACGACGATTAATTTTCTTTATAGAATTACTGATATATCTTTCAATTTTACTCGAGGGATTATATGGATAGAAAAAACGTTGCAGTCTATGTTGCAGATATCTATCGTGACATAGTTCGAAAAACTCAATACGGCGTTATTCAGTCCGCAAAAAGAAACAATGTCAAATTGCTGTTTTTCACCAGTTTCAGTGATAATTACAGCAATATTGAAGTTAAAGAGCTTTCCGATTATGACAAGGGTGATTTCGCCATATATATGCTCCCGGATCTCAGTACTGTAGATGGACTTATCTCTTTTGACAGTTATATGCCGGAAATATTTGCTGAGCCTGTAAACAAGTTGAAAAAGGAAGCTCCATGCCCTGTAATCACATTGGGAGATATAAAAGATTTTTCTTATAATGTAGTAAACGATCAAAAGAGATCCTACATGGAACTTATCGAGCATCTCATAGTTGATCATGGATGCAGAGAAATGGTGCACGTTGCCGGAAGAATGTCTATGTCATTCGCCCGGGAAAGAGTTAAAGTTTTTAAAGACACTCTTTCAAAATACAATATTCCAAATGAAGACAGTCGTATAGTCTATGGTAATCTCTGGTATGACTGTGGACCAGATATGGTTACTCAGATACTTGAACTATATGAAAATAACCCTAACAGAATTCTTCCAGATGCCATCGTCTGTGCTAACGACTACATGGCAATGGGTGTTATATCAGCGCTGGAGTCAAAGGGTTATTCAGTTCCAGAGGATGTTATAGTAACAGGTTATGATAATGTTATTCAGGCTGAATATAATGACCCTTCTGTTACTACTTCTTCCCAGCCTTTCGAACAGGTTGGAAAAGATGGCGTCAATCTTCTGACAAAGATCTGGGCTGGTAAAAATGTTCCTCATACCACAGCAGAGCCAGGCATAATAATGCGCAGACAGACTTGTGGTTGCGAGCCTAAAAAAACATATAAACAGGATAACCTGAGAGAATCCTACAGTGTAACCATAGAAAAGCTTGGTCTTCTGTCACATACCATCAGTAACCTAATTCTCAGCGTTTCTACTGCTCAGACTGATCAGGAGATATTTGATAAGATAGAAGCTAACTGCAGACAGGATACCGGTTTCAAAACCGCTGTACTCTGCCTCATGGATAAATGGGATTGTCAGAAGGAAATTACGAGTCATGCGGATTTCGCAAACTCGCAATTCGATGTAGTATGTGGAATGTATAAGGATCGTCCTATCAGAAGAGAAAGACTTCCAAAAGGACATCTGATTCCTAAGGAAATGCTCGAGGATGATGAACCTTATTATATAGTTCCTATCCATCATCTTAAATATTTCATGGGCTACTATATCATTTCTCCTGATCTCGAAGAATTATCTCAGGCCAACATCAAATCCTGGTTTATAAATATAAGTACTATTCTCGAGAACTGGCGACTGAAAAAAGAGCTGGCACTCTCCTTCGAGAGACTTAAGAACCTTTCTGTAACAGATGTGCTAACAGGTCTTTACAACCGCCGCGGATATAATTCACATTTTGAAGCATATTATAATGATGTCCTTGAAACCAAGACAAGCCTTGCTGTATTTCTTATAGACATGGATAATATGAAAACGATCAATGATAACTATGGTCATGATGAAGGTGATTACTGTCTCTGTACTATTGCAAATTCAATGAAAAAAGCTTCTAAGAGTAACGAGATATGTATCAGATCCGGTGGAGATGAATTTGTAGTTCTTGCTAAGAACTATACTCAGGAAAAAGCAGATAACTATATAAATAACCTGAGAAAATATATATCAGAAAGATGCACTGAGGATGAAAAGCCTTTCGATATATCTGTAAGTATCGGTTGTTACATGACAACACCTGATTCAGACTCAGAATTGTCCATAACAGAGATATCTGAGAATTATCTTAGAGAAGCAGATGCCCTGATGTATAAAGAAAAGAAAGAACATAAACAGAAGAAATAGATATATGACGAAAACGGCAGGAGTTCATTCTCCTGCCGCTTCTTATGTACTTATCTTATATTCATATAATAACTAATTAATTCTTTTATAAAAATAATTACTAAATTATTTCAACTACCTCTCCGATATACATATCATGAGATGCATCACCTGTATAGAAAGCATCTACCACTTCTTTAGGCATATTACTCTCATCCAGTCTCTGCTTAAATAGTTTTTTGCATACCAGAGTCAGTTCAGCCTCTTCAAATGTCACTGACTCACTAGCAGCTTTAGCAGTAAGGCCTTCATAATTCATCTTATCGATATCCCTGCCGGACTTTGATCCAAACACACCCAGAATGCTCTTCATATCTTCAGGATAAAAACTTATAGTGAAATAATCATTATCATCCATAAATTCATGTGTATACCTGGAAGTCCTCACATAGGTAGTTGCTACAGGCTTACCCCAAAGAGTTCCAGTACCACCCCAGCTAATGGTCATTGAATTAAACTTATCCGAAGTACCAGCAGTAAGTAGAGCCCATTTCTTATCAAACTGTGAAAATGTATCAATATTAAGTTCCATAAATATCTCCTTTTCTTTATCTTTTATCTGATTTACTATAGCAGAATAACAAGATTCATCTATAGTAAAAACTTCTCAAAAAATCATCTGACAGATAGTAGCCAGGCCATAACATGCATAGCCTGTTTAAAATCTCCAGAGGCTATCATCTGTTCTATCTCGTCGGCACTGAATTTTTCTACATTTAAGAACTCCATATCATCCAGATCCTGTTCGGTTATTTTCCTGCAATTTCTAGCTACATAAATATACGCCATATTATCAGCTATAGTTGCACAGGACGGAATAGTGATGAGATGAGACCATTGATCAGATACATAGCCAGTCTCTTCTTTAAGCTCTCTTTTGGCTGCTTCCAGAGCATCCTCTGCAGAAGCCAGTGTTCTAGTACCATACTGAGTTCCATCTTTACGCTCTATACCACCGGCAGGAAACTCTGTAGTGACCTCTCTGATTCCCTGGCGAAACTGTTTAACACACAGATACTTTCCGTCTTCATCAGAAGCCACAATAACCACATAATCTCTTCTGCTATAGGTATAAAAGGGTTCAAATACTTTTCCATCTGGAAATCTAAAAGCTGTCTTTCTGAAATCAATCCACTCATCCTGAACAATATGCTCTGTACTTACTTCTTCCCAAATTAAATCGTTATCATTATTCATAATATTTCTCCATAAAATCATTTAAACATCTTTAATATAATATCACAGCGGAAAAAAAAATAAAAGAATACGAAAATATTTGCTTTGCTATAATTTTAGAAAAGAAATTATAGAAAATAAAAAATACCACGGACCGTAGAATCCGTGGTACTTAAAAGCTGTTCAGGGGGTAAGGGAATCGAACCCCTTCCAAAGGTTTTGGAGACCCCTATCATACCGGTAGACCAACCCCCTAAATAACTCTCTCACCCTTAATTTATCGATTATACATTCAAAACTTCACACAGCATACCAAAAGACATATGTACCTACTATATTAGGAAAA
>CACZOE010000295.1 GCA_902782695.1 uncultured Lachnospiraceae bacterium
GTCGAGCGGAACCATATTTCCGGTTCTTACTACGATAGTGTCTTCAACATGGATATGATTAATATCAACCAGAACCTCTTCACCATTCTCTGTCACGTGCCATACCTTATCTACATTTAGCGCCATAGCACTTGCCAGATCTGCAACAGATTTTTTTCTGGTCCATTCATCCATCAGGTCTCCTACGCTAAGCAGGAATATAACACTTCCAGCCGTATCGAAATCTCTTCTGATCATGGAGACCAGGATGCTTGCTGCATCCAGAACAGAAACCTTAAGCTTACCCTTGGCCAGACTCTTTAGTCCTTCAATGATATAAGGAACTGACTTAACTACCGTGATGACATTCCTGATTGATACAGGGAAAAATAACCTTGAAATAGCACGCCTTGCTATCAGATAAAACATCCTGTCCTGATAACTATGTGTAAGCTCTCTTCCTGTATGCTCAGGAACTTTAACCTCTGTATCTGTAAGGCTGAAATGTGACAGATCATCTATAAGACGTTCTCTGTTCCTGTCATTATACCTGATTGTAGCATCAGAGGTTCTCTCACTGACTTTAACCTCGTTAACATATGGAAGGCTGAGCAGAAAGTATTCCACCTTATCAGCTTCGTCACAGGTCATATATCTGCGGAAAAGATGAACACGCATTCTATTTTTTGATTCATGTAATATCTTGCATCTCATATAATTAGTCTCCTTCTAAAAATGTGACACTGTGAGATTAGTCTCCTAGTGTCACATTGTATTGTGTCTTGCTTATAGATATACGCGTACCAATCTTAAACACTTGCTACTGCAGCATCTGCTTCAGAAAAATCTGCATCTTCTGCTTCAAGCTCAGATATCCTAGCTTCAGCCTCAGCGATAACAGCCTTTGCATCTTCGATTTCCTTAAGTCTTTCTTCCTCGCGACGCTTTTCATTTATATCCTTTGCATCGGCCTTTATGTCTCCACAATTTTCCTTTAATGTTGTAGCAGTATCCATGACTGTATCAGCGCATCTCATAACTGCTGCAGTCACGTGAGTATATGCCTTCTTTGCATCCTTGCTACTAAGAAGCTTTACGCCTGCTGATCCGAGAAGCGCTCCGCCGACTACCATACATAAATGTTTTACTTCAAACATACTAATTGCCTCCTGATATTATTTTTTTAATAATTCTTAATAATGATTCTTTTAATATTACGAATACTGGTCCAAAGAATCATATAGTCGTTTTATATATCTTACTATCCAACACCCCATTGTCACAATATAATGTTTGTTACATCTGATACATCTTTCTTCTATACTTTTAAGTCATGAAAGTTAATCAGAACTAAGCTTGAAAAATGCAAACTTCAGCAACATATTTGAAACACGAATAATAATATTTTCACTTGGTTACATAACAGTTAACACGACTACTCTTATTGTTACTTTTATTCAACTTATTTAACAGCAATTAAGCTGTAACTACAAATCTCGCATAACTAAAGGATAGATACAACCTTATAACCAAGGCTTGTAATAATTCTTTCTATCTCACTATCATCTATATCCCGCCCCAGTTTTACTACTGCCTGTTTTTTCTCTCCCAAAACTTTGGCATTCACGCCATCCATGGAGTTAAGTGCATTCTGTACTCTTCTATGACAATTCTCGCAACGCATTCCTTCTATCGTAACTGTCCTGGTTGCTATTACCTTTTCAAGCTTAGCTGGTTTTACAAGCTTCTCCTTCCCTGAACCGCCACAGCAACCTCCTTCACCCCTGAAATGAGGGATGGAATTTTTAATTGCGAAAAACAGGATTACTACGAGAATTACCACTATTATTATTGTTGATACTGTACCACTCATGCGTTAAATATCCTCCGAGATATAAGAGATAAATATATCCTCTGAAACAATAAATTATTTTATGAAAAGAATCGCCATAGTCTTTCGACATGACGATTCTCATCAAAGGAGTTTATTATTATATATAACCTGTCTGTCAGGACTATATATCAACCATAAACATTTTTCCTGCAAATGTTATGCAAGCTTGTATTCTGCTGCAACAGCCTTCTTATTGTGACGTATGATTACTACAAGAATTCCTGCGAATACTATCTCAAATATAAGTCCGCCGATGAAACCTGCTCCTACAGTTCCTGTAGTGATTATCGTACCGATCTGGTAGATAAGGAAACCTACTGTATAACCGGTTCCAAGCTGAAGACCAATAGCACCCCACAGCCATTTCTTACTCTGCATCTCAGAGTTCATAGCTCCAAGAGCTGCGAAACATGGTGGTGTGTAAAGGTTGAACATCAGGTATGCAAGAGCTGCTACCTTAGTAATACCCATAGCGATTGCTACGGCATTTCCCTCTCCAACGAGTTCAAGCTCTTCTGGATCTACAAGGTTTGTAATAGCATAAACTGTTGCGATAGTACCTACTACGTTCTCCTTAGCAATGAAGCCTGTGATAGCTGCTGCTGCAAGCTGCCATGCTGCAACACCTACAATTGGAATAAGAAGATATGCAAAAGGACCTGCGATGGATGCAAGGATTGAAGTATCCTCTGCACCTTCTTCAACAGCCTCAAAGCTCCAGTTGAAGCTCTGCATTATCTGAACGATTGTGTTACATACAAGAATGATCGTACCTGCCTTGATGATGTATGCCTTACCTCTTTCAAGCATTGAGAAGAATGCATACTTAAGGCTTGGTGCCTTGTACTCAGGAAGCTCTATAATAAAGAATGATTTTCTGAACTTTGCTGCTGTAATAGCCTTGATAAGAAGTGCACCAAGAAGAACAAGTGCTATACCTCCCATATATGCTACCCAGCTGACCCATTTAGATTCTGGGAAAAATGCACCTGCGAAAAGTGCGATAACCGGAAGCTTAGCTCCACATGGCATAAATGTTGCCAGCATAGCTGTAGCTCTCTTTTCTCTCTGATTACGGATAGTACGGCAAGCCATGATTGCAGGGATACCGCAGCCTGTACCGATGATCATAGGAATAACTGACTTTCCGGAAAGACCAACTCGCTTGAAGATAGGATCAAGCACTACCGTTGCTCTTGACATATAACCGCAGTCTTCAAGAAGCGCGATAAGGAAGTACATTACCATAACAAGTGGAAGGAAACCAACTACGGCACCTACACCACCGATAACACCATCAACCAGCAGTGCATAAGCAAGTGGATTGGCATCAGCCATTTTATCTCCTACCCAGCTCTGGAATGATTCAATCCAGCCTGCCAGGATATCAGCAATCCATGTTCCTACAGTTGTCTGTGACACATAGAAAACAAGCCACATAATTCCAGCAAATATGATCAGACCCAGTATAGGATTTGTAACTATCTTATCTATCTTGTCACCAAAGTTTTTATCCCTGGTAAATGTCTTTCTAACCTCAACCTCTTTAACTATTGAATTAACATAGTCAAATCTGTCTCTATCAGCCTTTTCAACCTCGTTTTTATCAGTAAGATCTATATTGCCCTCAGTATAAGGTGCTTCCTGTCCCTGTCCTTCAAGTGAGGCAGCTACCTTAACAGCTTCCTTAAGTCCCTCATCTGAAGTGGACACAGTTCTTACTACCGGGCATCCAAGTTTTTCAGAAAGCTTTTCGATATCAATCTTATTTCCTTTTTTGTCGTTCACATCACTTTTGTTAAGTGCAACAACAACAGGAACCCCAAGCTCTAAAAGCTGGGTTGTAAAGAAAAGACTTCTACTGAGATTTGTTGCATCTACTATATTGATGATTGCATCAGGATTCTCATGCTTGACATAGCTGCTTGTGATGCTCTCTTCTGATGTGAACGGAGACATGGAATATGCTCCAGGAAGATCGACTGCAATAAGCTCTTTATTTCCCTCTACATAAGCTTTCTTGATTGGGCTCTCCTTTTTATCTACGGTAACACCCGCCCAGTTACCGATTTTTTCCTTGCGTCCGGTTAGGGCGTTGTACATGGTAGTCTTACCACTGTTGGGATTACCCGTTAACGCGATTCTCATTATGTTTCCTCCTTTGATAAATACATTTAATAATTATTAAGTATATTTAACCCACTGGTCAAAAATACATGTGACAATCAGGAATTCAACCTTACTGTCACATAATTATTCGTTTATATGAATAGCTGAAGCAAGTTCAGGATCAATGTTATATCTTGCATCCTTTATTGAAACTACCAGGTTGCGCTTCTTATCAACGACGGTTATTTTCTCACCACTATAACATCCGAGAGAAAAGAGAAAGCTCTCCATCTCTTCATCACCATCAGTCTCAACGTCAGCAATGGTGTACTCTTTACCAAGTTCTGCATCATTTAAATTCATAACTAATAAACTCCTCTTTTGATTTTCTCCTTTGTTCTAACTATAATTAGTAAAATTAGTTACATTTAACTGCACTTATATTACTTTAATATTAATAATATGTCAATATTTTATTTTATATATCTTTATATATTTTTAATATAGTCTATCCAAATCAAAATACTAATAACATCAATCCGCCTGACTCAGAATCAAAGTTTTGTTTCACTAATGACGTACTTAAGATGCACTAAAAAACCACCGACTCATATCATTGTCAGGTGGTTAATGCTTTTAATATATATCCAGGATTTCATATATTGTTTCATACCAGCCATCGCCAAACTCAC
>CACZOE010000296.1 GCA_902782695.1 uncultured Lachnospiraceae bacterium
GCATCCTTGATCGTAAGTTCTACCGGATTATCTGAATCATTTCCGTCCTTATCAAGGTACTTTCCTGTTGTTGTATTCTTTACTACGAATGTTATTCCACCACGAAGCTCTTCGTCTGTGAGATCTCCTGTGAAGGTCTTCTCTATTACGAAGTCTGCTGTCTCTGTTGCTTTCTTCTTATATGTATCCGTAAGCTCAACTAATACAGCGTCATTAGCCTTTATAGCTGGTGATGTTACCGGATATACTGTACTTGCTGAAGAATCAAGTACATACTCTGTGGTAGCTGTTCCATCAAGTGCTTCCTTAATCTCATATGTTACACCAACCGGAAGCTTCTCGATTGTGTAAGAATATACTTCATTTCCTTCGTCTTTCCACTTTCCTGATGATACATTCTCAGTTGTAAGGTCAGGAATATCCAGAGTCGTTCCATCACTACCCTTACCAGTAAATCTTATTGTCTCAAGATTATTCAGTTTTGTACCACTAATTGTCTTTGTAAGTACTAAACTTCCAACAGGTGTGGTAGTTGTTTTGTAAGTATTAGCAACTGTTGCTGTATCCTCATCGTCAGCAGCAATAGTCTGGCTATTATCACTATATGTAATCTTAGGATTTTCAAATCCATTATAAGTAGTTCCTGAAAGGTTTTCGTTTACTTCATATCCAACACCTACAGGAATATTTGTTATTTCTATAGATCCACCAAGAACTAAATGGAAGGTTGCAGGTGCATCCTGTATAAACTCCTGTGGAACTCCGTTAACCCAATACATTCCACCCTTATCAAAAGATACTGTAACAGGGAATGAGATATCATCCTTAGGGAAATCCTCACTTCCATCAGCCTTTGTCTTGGTTACTGTAAGTTTTCCATACTCACCCTGCTTCTTTTCAAACGTATTTGTAAGTGTAGCCTTACCTTCAACGTTTGTCTCGCTAAGTGTTACAGTTGAATCATTACCTGAAACTGATTTAAGCTCATATTCATCAGCACCAACAGTTTCCACTGTTCCAACAGTTGGGAAAACTTCCGTTACTGTATAGTTACCAGCACCTATTCCACTACCGTTAAGCAATAATGACTCTCCGGCCTTAACAGTAATTTTAGGTGCATACTGTATCTGGTCAGACCAATGCTTTGTTCCGTCAGGATTTATAAAATATCCATCCGGGCCTCTTACTACAAAACTACACTCTAATCCTTCAAGTTCAGGATAATTAACTTTCTTCTCAATTGTAAGATCATATTTTGCATATTTATTTGTCACATCAAATACTTCATTTTGAAGAGTACTTGGATCATTAGGATCACCCATAAGGGTGAGTTTATTGGTTTTACCTTCTACACCATTAACTGTTGTTGAAACATATAAATATGTTTTACCTTCACTGTCTATACTACCTACTGGGTCTACTTCTTCTAACGTATAAACCGTTCCTGTTTTGCTATATTCACTTCCCCAGATAGCACAGTCTCGATCATTATCTCCAACAAGCTTTAATGGCTCACCTGCTTTAACTGTTATTGGAGTTGAGTGCTCTTTATCATAAGGAGTAAATGTTTGACTCCATATTCCACCACTCCATTCACCCTGCTTATATCCACTTTGATTAACATACACTTTTCCATAATTACCATCATCATATGAGAGATAAAACTTGAATTCTTTATCTGAATCTACACCTTCAAGTTCCTTATTGATAACAATAGAAAGGTCATCTGTCTTTCTAAATGTGTTGATAATCTTGCTTACAGCATTCTTATTATCTTTATCAAGAGTTACTGTCTGATTCTCATATGAATCTGAAACTGCATAATTTGCAGGAATAGGAATACTACTTGTGTCCTCAACTATTTTGTACTCGCCTGCAACAAGAGGATTAATAGTCACCTCTGTACTTGGTTCACTAACTCTTACTGTAAATAAATACGGAGTATCTGTGAGTCCTCCATCTCTTCCTATGTACATCTGAGGATTCGTATAATCTAATGACTCAACATAGAACTTGTAATCCCAAGTAGTTGCACCATCTGGGCCTGCAGGAATATCGCTATTATCTACAAGTCCCTTGATTGTTTTAGTTACCCTTAATGAAGTTTCCTGTGTGTAATCATTAACAAGTTCAACTACAGGAGTAGCTGTAGATCCTACTGTTACTGTCTTTGGTTCAGGAGCAGCAAGTGTGTAGCCAGATCTTGTTGCCTTTGCATAATCTTCTGATACTGTATATTTTCCAGTAGGAAGATTTTTAACCTCTACACTTTCACCATCCTTAACCTGTATACCAGTCTTTGTTGTACCTTTGTTGATTCCATCAATATCATAGTAATGTCCATTTTGATCCTGAACATAGTATGTAAATGTTGCACCTACTGCATCTGCACAATCACCTGTAACTGTTTTCTTTAAAACGAGAGAAGTATCTACGAAATTAAAGAATGCACCCATAGAAAACTCTATACCCGACATACGGATATTTTTGTTTTCCTTATATATGGTTCCATCATCAAGATATGTTGTAGTATTTACAAAATACTGAAGCTTATCATCATCATTCTTAACTGTGAGTTTGATATTAATCCATCCGGTTGAAATATATACTCCATCCTTCTTGGAACCGGCACCATCCTCACGTACTGTAAAGTAAAAATCTTTTTCTGTATCTTTTGCAACATAATGATCTGCCAGTCCCGCATCCTCAGCCTTCTGGCTATCAACAAAGAATGAAAGAGTTGGGAACTGAAGCTTATCAGTTGCGGTATTGGTTATTGTCTTAACCTGCGACTGATCTGTAACCTGTGAAGGATCAGTTATACTAAAGTTTTCATCATTTGGATACCACTTGAACGAATATGTATCCTTATCTGCATAAACTGTAGTGTCTTCTACTGTTGCCTTTCCATCCCATGAATGTGTAAAAGATTTACGAGCAGCAAAATGAATCTGTCCAACACCGTCTTTAAGGAATTCCTGGTTACCACCCTGATAAATGTAATGCCACTCACCGCCTCTGTTTTCCAGATTTTTAGCAACAACCCAACCTGCTGAAGTCTCAGGCACCTTTACCTGATTAGCATTCGGAATAATAAACAAACCAGATGTCTTGCAAAGTCTTACATCACTAGATGTAGTGACATTCCATATGACCTTCTGACACATCTCTGCATCACATCTCTGTGTCTTTTCAAAATCAGAATCTCCAGGAGCAGCCGAATAATCATTACTACTAACATTGTATCCACCAACATCAATAGAATACTTATTTATCTGAACGTAATCTTTACTTACTCCTTCTTCTACTTCTGTATGATTTGTTCCAGCTGAATCTCCTATATTAAATACAATAACTGATGAAGAATTCTTTTTAATCTTCATATCATCAGCTTCATGTACATAACTAAGGAGATTGCTATCGGCATTAATATATATGACCTTGTTATCAAAAACGGGATCCGTAAAATCAAAAATAAGTTTTGAACCTTCAACCTGTGAATAATCACGATAATCTACAGCATATGATGAATCATTTGCCTTTCTTTCCAAATTGACAGATGTCTCAAATGCATTATCCATCATTCTCTGGATATTATCAGCAGTTGCAGCGTTTTCTGTAATATAAATCTTCTCAGGTTCAATATTTCTCAAATCAAAGTATTGAGAAACACCAGGATTACATTCAATATTAAGAACATTTCCTGTCACACTATGTATCTGAACAGTTTCATCATCTGCCGAAGATCCACTAAGATCTACTCCTCCTACAAGAACCTGAGCAGTTGTATCATCTGCTATCAGATTAATATCATTATTCTGTCCGTTATTTTTGTACGTTTTTACCGCAAAAGTACTTTGCATATGAGTACTCTGAGTAAAATGATCAGCAATAATACCAAAATCAACTCCACGACCAAGTATAGTCGAGTAGTTAACCTGGCTGGACGAATCCTGTATTGCAGGTGCTTCAACGCCCGCAGCAGCCTCAACCTGTTTCAGGTTGCTTCCTCCTCCTGTTACTACTAGTGCCGCCGCCATAGCCGTAGCCAGTACGACAGACACCGCCTTCTTCAAGCTTTTCCTCATAGATTTTCTCCCTTCCAGGCATCCCTCTCTCAAAGACACCCGCTATGATTTTAGTCTACGTTGCTTTTGAGTCATCGTAAGGC
>CACZOE010000297.1 GCA_902782695.1 uncultured Lachnospiraceae bacterium
CTCGTGAATCGCTAAGCACCGAGACCCAAAACGGTCTCGAAAAGTATTTGTCAGCCTGCTCGGCTATTCACACTATTTCATTTATATAATCTCCAATCAAGAGAAAACCCATGTGATTGAAAAAGTCCTGCCCCATAAGTGAGGCAGGACTGGATAAATAAAAACTGTTATTTGATTTTAAACTTAATGGTTACTACATTGCCATTCTTATCCGTTACCTTGAGTATATTCCATTTACCTTTCTTTTTAAGCTTCTTCTTGTAAGACTTAAGTTTTAATGTAAAGCTTGTCTTGCCAGACTTGATCTTTATAGTCTTTCCGTTTAGTGTAATCTTCTGTATTTTGTCCTTATCTTTGATTTTTATCTTTGAAGAAGACTTTAACTTGGCTTTATTCTTTATACCGAAGGTAGTCTTATTATCTGTCGACTGTGGAGCAACAACTTCCGGTTTCACCGTTGGTGACGTTGTTGGAACTACAACAGTTGGTGCAACAGTTGGCGAAGCTATTTCCGAAGGAGCTACAGTTGGAGTCGTCTGAGCTATAGGCTCAGCAGTTGGAGCCGGAGTCTCCGTAGGATTAGTTGTAGGTATCAGATTGGATGTTGGCTCTGTTGTAGGGGATGGTTTTCCTGTTGGAGTTGGAGTAGGATTAATATCATCAATAACAGAATCCTTCTTTTGTATTATTTCAACGTTTTCTGAAGGTCCATCCTGTTCCATCGCACCAGAGGTATCTCCTAAGGTAATAGTTTCTCCTTTTTCCCAAATACCTGAAGACAGATTAATATGTAAAACTGGTCTAACTAAGGATTTTCCGCTGAGGTATGTTGTATCTAGGAGTCCTGTTTCACTATTAATATGATAATATGAATTTCTTAGACACCAATAAGTATAATCATAGTTTATTGGTCTTAGTTCTCTAGATACACACTGACAATAATAATATGGCGCATAACCATATGAAGGATTAATTACATCGGTGAAATCCTGTAAATATACATTATCTTCTGTCACTTCCTCTTTAGCCATCTTCGTATGCAGTCTCACTGTGTTTACTGCTGCTCTTTCATCATCAGATAAATAATTATAATAAAAATCTGTATTTAACCATTTCCTTATGTTATTATCCTTCCAGGTTCTATCTGGATAATCATCTGGATCAATTATTGCAACTGATTCTTCAGACATTATTAATGCATCATTTTCAGAAACATGAAGCACTCTCCACACCAACTTTTGATCATCTTTTTTTCCAAAATTAACTGTATCGTATTGAACACCTTTTATGTACACTTTTTCATTTCCAGCGATATCATACAATCCTGAGGCTTTATCTATATCTAAATGAAGAACCGGTCTTACACCTAAATAAACATAAGCGCCCTCTAGACCTGTACCTCTAAGAGCTTTATCATACTTATGTAAACTCCCCCCTAAAAAGCCTTGATAGGTCACATATCTGCTCACAGCTCGTAGCCACCATGATCCTGTATCATCATAGAATTCGTTATATTCAAAAGCAAACTTTACTCCATATTTTTCATGATATTCATCTAGTTTGTTTTTTGTTTTATCTTTAACATAACCTGTTGATAGAGCCTTCCTTGATTGACCATAATATATTAAACCATTTTCAAATCCTAATTCTGTATTTTTAACTTCCTTATGTGATAATAAGTACACTTTGTCAGTAGTATCCGGATTATCTGCTCCTTCATCTTCAGAGTCTGGATTATCAACAACAGTCTCTTTAATAGCTAATTTTTCCTCATCTGTAAACGCATCATCATAAAACGATGTATTTAGCCATTCACGAATCAACGAATTCTCCCAACTTTCACTACCATAAGGCTGATAATCTAGAATTTTATCAGACATTAAAAAAACATCATTCCCATCCTGACTTAAAATTTGCCATTTAATAGGCTGTTTATCATCAGTCTCGTCAACCTTACCATCTCCATTAGTATCTTCTTGCCAATAATTTCCAAAAGTCAAAGTATCACGATAATAATAGGCAACTTTCGGATTACTGAGTCCATATTCTGCTTCTGCATTAACTTTGTTTGAACCCAGTCCCACTCCAGATATCATTAATGAAACCGAAAGCACTAAGCTTAGTGTTTTTAAACATTTCTTATTCATAAAACCCTCCCATTTCACAACTTGTTATCGACTATAAAGTTACAAATACTAATACTAAGTGTCTGCATGTAGTATGAGAATTCAAGTTTGAAATTAACAATTTGATTCTTCAGCTTGACCACAAGATTTCTTATGTTTTGCTCATAATTCATACATGTTTTTATTATAATGAACTACTCATTCTTTTACAATTGACTCTTGTTCAAAAATATAAAACGGTTCCCGTATAAACGAAACATTGTATATGCTATAAAACATAACGATTATTCAAATTACAGCCATATGTTTTTTCTAATCCTTTGGCATATCACTAACATCGGCCAGATATGCATCAATTATTTCAATGGCTTCTTCCATCAACTTGCAGAATTCTACAAATTTATCCTTATGATAATCGGTGTAATTGTTATAATCTGTATCTGATATATAGTAATTAATGTTTAAGGGGTAATCGTCTTCCATGGGGATATCAAGGCCTATTTCTTTTGCCTTGAAATAATTATCTACATACATCTGCCATAGATTATTGAATTCGGGATTGTCCATATCAAACATCTTTTTATAATTCTTCTTAAGTTTGTTCCTGAAAACACGAAGCCAGGATAAAGAATCAAACATTATTACAGACACTCTTCTCACTCCATTTAATATATCTTTTATACATCCTTGCATTTTGAACAGCTTATGCTAGTATAGACTTAATACTCAGCTATATCTGATAGGATCAGATAGCTGTTTTATATTATAGACTTTACGTATATGTTTGGGAAGGTTTAAAAAGTGTTAAGGGGGCAATTACATGGGAAGAAATCATGAGGTTACAAACAGGCAGTTATTGCTGGATGATAAAGGTGAACTGAGGGAACCGGGGTGGTCGAGAAGCCTGATTCAGAAATATGATAGAAAAATGATAAAGGCTCCGAAGTGGAGGATAAAGGAATGGGATTATTATCTCGTCATGAGTGATTCCTTTGCGGGAGCATTTACTATTTCAGATGATGGATATATAGGGCTTCAGTCTGTTTCGCTTCTGGAATTTGGAGATACGCCCTGGGAGCATACGGAGACAGTGCTTAATCCTTTCCCTATGGGAAAAATCGGTCTCCCGTCTGATTCGGGAATTGGTCCCACAAAATATATGGATAAGCGTCTCAAAATGAAGTTTGATGTTGGTAAGGGAAAAAGACGTATCAGATGTAAATTCAAAAATTTCTGTGATGGAAAACCTTTTGAATGTGATATCAGACTTGAGCAGCCTGAGATGGATTCCATGGTCATAGCTACTCCATGGGATAAGAAGCATGCATTTTATTACAATCAGAAGATTAATACCATGCGCGCATCCGGATACATGAAGTATAATGGAAAGGTTTATGAATTCAATCCGCATACTGACTTCGGAACCCTGGACTGGGGACGCGGCGTATGGACCTATGACAATACCTGGCTTTGGGGTTCTGGAAATGCTGATATTAATGGAAACAGATTTGGCTTTAATATAGGATATGGTTTTGGTAATACTAACGCTGCCACAGAAAATGTAATCTTCTATAATGGCAAAGTCCATAAGCTGGATGATGTAGAGTTTCATATCCCTGATAATATTATGAATAAATGGACCTTCACTTCTTCGGATAATAGATTTGAGATGGATTTTGTTCCTGTACTGGACAGAGCAGCCTGTCTTGATTTCAAGGTCATCGTATCGGATCAGCACCAGGTATTTGGTCGTATGTCAGGAAAGGCTGTACTCGATGATGGAACTGTTATTGAAATCAAGGATATAATGTGCTTCGCAGAGAAGGTTCATAACAAGTATTAAAAACGAGCTCGTTGCATGAGATAATATAATACACAATAAAGAGGAATTAAAATGGCTATACATTATAACGCTTTCATATCATATAAACATGAAGTAGCGGACAGTCGTGTGGCAGATGCCATACAGCGTGGTCTTGAAAACTATCATATCCCGATGAAAATCAAAAAAAGTACGGGAATCAAAAGGATTAACCGTATCTTCAGAGATAAAAACGAACTCCCCATCACTGCAGATCTGAATGAAACTATTTCAGAAGCCTTAAATAATTCTGATTTTCTCATCGTTATCTGTTCAACCAAAACCAAAGAATCCATATGGGTATCCAGAGAAATCCAGTATTTCCTTCAGACTCATACCAAGAAGCAGATACTAACAGTACTTGTGGATGGTGAGCCCGTGGATGTTATCCCACCAGTTCTTTTATTTGAAGAAAAAACCATTTATAACAATATGGGATTCCCGGAAACTGTAAAAATACCGGTAGAGCCTCTGAGCTGTGATTTCCGTCTTCCAAAAAGACTGGCAAAGCATCAGGAACTTCCAAGACTGGCAGCCGCTCTTATCGGATGTTCTTACGATGAGCTGATGAATCGTCACCGCCAGCACAGGATGCGTCAGGCTACTCTGGCATTTTCGGGTGTACTGGCAGTCTCTCTTTTATTCGGCGGTTACATGTATAAGAGCCGTCAGGCAGTTCAGAAAAACCTGAACGAGTCTCTTAGAAACCAGTCCAGATATCTGGCAAATGAGTCAGAGGATCTGCTAAATAATGAGCAGCGTATCACTGCCCTGCAGCTGGCGCTCGAATCCCTTCCAAAGGATGAGGATGATAAACGCCCCATAACTCCGGAATCCATAAGGGCTCTTACAAGAGCTACCATGGCATATACTGCAAACGCTGGAACCACCATCAGCGCTTACTGGAATTACTCCATGCAAAACGCTATCAAAGCTTTTGCTGTAACTTCGAAGGACAGCTACATGGGAGCTATAGACGAGGGTGGAAATGTAAATATATGGGATCTGAATCTGCAGCAGCTGATAATGAAGAAGACCTCTCCGACTCATACCTTTGATGGAATCTTTTGTCTGGATGAGGAAACATTTATATACTACAGCAACAAAGAAGTAAAGGCTTATAATGCGAAGAAAAATGAAGAGGTCTGGAGCTTCACAACAGATGATAAGGATTCGATCAGGCAGGTTATCATCACTCCGAAAAATAATGTAGCCGTGCAATCCGCCAACACAGGAGTTTTTCTCCTTGATTCAACGAACGGAAAAACTATAAATACATTTGTCCCTCCTGAATCCAGCGAAGATGGGATGATGCTTTCAATTGTAGATTACTGTTTTTCTGAGGATGAAAGCCGAATGGCATTCACTGTCATCCAGGATATCTACAGCTACAGCCTGGGAACTATAGATAAAAACGGCAAAGCTAATATGTCCGAACCATACGATAGCCGCATCCGTGACCTGTACTGGTCTGGTGATAATCTGTTCATCGCCCTTCCGGACAGTTCATCATTTGGAAGCAGTACATTTGGAAATTACAGACGACTTTCAACTGATAAAACAGTTATAAAATGTGTAGACACAAAAAACTTTGAAGAAAAGTGGAGTTATGACTTCTACAGCAGTGAGACTGTAGTAAACAGTGGATTTCTCCATCTGAGTACCGACAATATCGCTTACTTTGCCGGCAATATCGCTGTTGCTCTAAGTGAAAAGGATGGTAAGGAAATCTATACAAATAATGTAAATGATTCCATTATAAATATAAGCGATAACAACGATGACGGACTGCCGACTTATGTTACTGCGGGGGGACACATGGGACTCCCTGCAAGTGACGATCCTATGGGTGTATTTCTGGGAAGATTCTTTACAGATAATCTGGTAGATAGCGTGATACATTCATCTAATATGTTCATACTTCAAAAGGGAAGCAACGAGATACTCTGCTATGGCATGCATTCCTCAGACGATCAGTGGAATCCACTGAATAACTCTCTTACTCTAAAGCAGCCGCCAAAGTATTTCTATCTGGATGATACCACTCTGTCAACCATGGTATTTATGGAGGATAATGTTGAGATAACCATCATGGATATGAGCTCGAGTCATAATTATTATCAGATAAATCTGTCTGAAATAATTCCTGACCTGGATTTTGCGGATTGTTCATACCTCGGAAAATGGGATGATAAGCTGTGCATCTATGTTTATGATTATTCAAAAGCTTATCTGGTACAGATAGACCCGGCCACCAGGGAATCAACCGTTGAAGAACTGGGCGAAGGATTTTTCAGTACCTATACACCAAAAATAAGCTCTGATGGAAAGATAATCACTTCTGCCAAAAACGAATCATATTCCTATGACATTATCAGTTATGACATAAGTTCGAAGGAAACAAAAAAATACGCTCTGCCTGAGGATTATGATGCTGCTATAGCTCCAAATCCTGTCATATCACCAGACAATAATTATGCGTATTTCGGAAAATGTAAGAATAATATAATGGATCTTAAGTCCGGTACCGTTACAAGCTTTGAACTTCCGGATAAATGGGAAGAAACAAAATGTACAGCCTTTAGTGAAGACAGTTCAAAAATGGCTTATTCAAACGGAGAATCTATCCTGATACTTGATAAAGAAGGAAAGCAGCTGACTGAGATAAGCAGTCCGGGTGTATCTCCTGTTGCAATGTCATTCTTCAATTCACCTGAAGAAGGTGAGATACTGCTGGTTGCCTTTGATAATGATTCACTTTACAGGTACAGTGTAAAGGATGGACAGTTCCTCGGAAAATCATCCCTTACTATCAACCATCACTCTACAAATACCCCGACAGCTAGTTTTACCTATGACGCTGAAAATAATCTTATGTATTATCAGCAGGATGATATTCTTGATATCATTGATGCATCATCCTGGATAGAGCTCACCTGCATAGATAACTGCTTCGGACATCAGAAAAAAGATGACATATTTGTGGTAATGTCCTACACAAACAGTGAGGAATACTACCTGGGATATTTCAATCACTATTCAACAGAAGAACTGATTGAAAAGGGAAAGGAGATATTAAAAGGCTCCGAACTAACACCCGAACAAAAATCACAGTACGGAATAATGGACGATTAAGACTCTACTTCTTTATATAACTTAGGGAAAAGACGGCGACGTATGATGTATAGATCATGGTGGTCGTCTTCTCTTATTGCTATATAATCTCCTGGATTTCCTGAATAATATTTCTCATCATCCCAGGCTGTGAACAGTTTCACATGCCTGTCAAGCATGAAGGCGTATACTCTGACTCCACCCGAGGAGATCACTCCACGGGCGTATTTCAGTATATTTCTTCTCTCACCTGTTGCTATATTTTTGATGGTAGGATCATATTCGAAGCTTTTGTCATAAGGCTCATTTGTCAGCATATAGCTTCGCTCCAGTTTTTCTTTTCTGATAGGATATACTTCTCCCTCAAGACCTATCATCATATAGATATCATCCTCGACTTTAATAGTCACATCACCCTCAAGGGTACGGATGTCGACCACTGTATCAACAGGAAATATATCCGTCAGTTTTACATTCCCAAGAACCTGTGGCTGTTTCTCAAAAATCGGCAAGCCTTCGGTATCGATATTAATGGTCTTGGCATAGATTACATCATATTTATCAAAATAATCCTGAATACGCTGAATAACATAATACCTGGATATAGTAGGAATATCTTCATCACTCAGCTGCATAAGCTTGTCCGGCCAGAGAACACCTCCAGCCTTGAAGAGATGTCCGCCACCTCCACCATAATCTTCAGCCACAAATTCTGCCAGCTCATCTGCATGAACTTCTTTTATGCAGCTTCTGACTGAGAACTTGACCTCGTTTTCAGAAGCATAGAAGGCAAGACATACATCTACCTCAGCAGTCTCCATGGCAAAATCACTTATAACACCAAGTATATTTGGATCACAGGGTTCAGCCTGAATGATCATAGTTCTGTTTATCGGGTCGTATTCATTATGAAGAATAGCAAGACCTGTTATTTTCAGTTCACTAAGAGTAATGTTTGAATTACTCATTTCAGTTATAACGCTTTTATTTACAAAAAGTGTATCTGCCATATCTCTGTCAAGTGGATGCGACATTTCAGACAGCTTGCTGGTATCTGTATAAAGACCATAATAAAGAGCAGTAGATAACATTCTGTCACTATCAATCAGGTACTCTTTACCTTCATCCCTTATCATATCCCATACTATAGTCGAACAGCTGCCGATATTGCTTCTCACCTCAGAAAGCTCCGGAAGCTCTCCGGAAACCTGGTGATGATCTATCACAGCTATGGTTTCAGCCTCCGTGGCAGTTACATTTCTCTGACCATACTGACAGTCCACTGTAACCAGAAGATCAGGCTTTTCATTAAAATCCGGCTCAAAGGTGACAGGTACCCCGAGCTCCTTCAGCATAATAAGCAGATTGCTCTTACTTATCTGATTTCTTCCGCGATAGATAAACCTGACAGCCTTGTCACAGCTTTCAAAATAACGGAGCAGCGCATAGCCCGAGGCAAGCGCATCCGCATCCGGATTATCATGGCATTGGATTACTATCGAATCATATTTTAGAAGTTCACTTAGCTTCATACTTCCCCCTAACAAATTCCCTTTTCAATATATTAAATGTGTCTAAAGAGTCTCGACAGACACACAAATGATTATAAAGCTAAAAATAAAAATGAGTCAAGCGACTCATTTTTACTAAAGCCCGGAATACCCGAGAAATAACAGTTTTATTTTTTCTTCATCTTCCACATAGGAGTGGTGATGATTCTCTCCTTCATGTATCAGCAGACCGTCCTTATAAACCAGCAGCCTGTTCTGAGGTGCTTCTACCCAGCCTGCCTTCTGCAAAGGATGGGTGGAAAATATAACCGAACCATTATGTTCGCTTTTATAGAGTGTGCCTTCTTCATTGGTATGAACATAGAAATAGTCACCATCATACAGCATGATGTTCAGTTTGTTGCCGGCAGAAAGTCTTTTGATTATATTTTCAATCAGACGTATCCTCTCATTTACATCGAAGCAGTTCTGCTCACTAATGTAATGTTTGTTTACCTGATCGACTATATAGAGAAGTATCCTTTCACTATCAGTATCACCTTCCTGATTATACTGGTAGGCGCTGAGAACCGGCGACTCAAAGATAGTCCCGTTATGAACCAGAACCCAGGTTCTTCCGGAATCGTCCCTTTTTATGAAGGGATGTGTATTACTAAAGCTGACTTCACCCATGGTTGCTTTTCTTATATGAGCCATGCACCTGGAAGTTTCTATCCTTCCTGTCAGACGATTCTTCAGATACAGACTGTCAGAAGCCTTAACCGGCTCCTTCTCCACTGAAACCGAATTATCATCCAGAAAAGCCAGTCCCCATCCGTTCCTGTGTTCTGCACTATGTTCAAAAAATGTTTTCAGCAGGTCGTTTACCTTAACTCGCCTGTTTGCTGTAACTCCAAAAAGCTCGCACATTATACAAATACTCCTTATCCTCATTGGTAAGAGCATATCCTGCCAGCTCTATAAGATAATCAGCCCACTCGGAAGCTGTTTTGCCATCATAAATAACAGCATCATAGCCTTCTGATTCTATCTCCTCTACTGCCGACTGAATCTCACTTAGTTCAGTAACATTTGATAATTCTGTTTCCAGCAGTCTCAGATTATCCTCTGAATAGATAAGTCCCTTAAGAAGAGCTACATATCCTAATGCCTTTTCAATAGGCACACTGTCGGCCACTCTTACCTCTATATACTTTTTAACTCTGAAATGGAAGAAGCCCATAGACATGAAATGTTCTATCAGACTCTTCTTTCTTGTCTCTCCGATTTCATCTGTATAGATGATGTTGTTATTCACCAGATCCTCTGCATTCTGATGTCCTACATTTACAGTTTCTCCGCTGTCTGTAAGAAGAATCAGCGGTGTATGATAAATCACCTCAGCCATCTTGTCATAACCAAAATCTGCATCAAGAGAATGAGGAACAAATCCTGTCCTTTCCGGATCCAGATCATCCCACTCCTGGATTCTGAACAGATGCTTCTTATCCTTACCCGGCAGCGTGGAATACTCATCAGTTTTATTCTCCATCATGATCATAAGAATCGGAGAAATCTTCTGAAGTACATTTAACTTTCTGATCATATCCTCTTCTGAACTGTAATCGATGGATACCTGAGCAGAAGCAGATGCACGCATCATATATTTTCCATACTTTCCACTATGTCTGAAATAGCTGTCCATATATTTATATCTCTTCTTTGGTGACAGCGGAATGTCATCAGGATCCAGTAATCCCTGCTCAACAAGAGGCAGATTGCCCTTGGTCAGGAAATGGTATCCACGGGATTTAAAAATCGGCTCCCAGATACTATAGAATTCATCATATATGTTCTTTATCTCTTCCAGATCATTATATGGATTTATACTTATTTCGAACTGACAGGCTGGCTCAAGGCTGGTGGAGTATTCTCCTGTATAATACCCAACAGGATAACTATCCATATAGATGATGTCTGCACCAAGTCTTTTACCCACCATATATATAAGTGATGAGATCTCATGGAATTCCATCTGTTTTCCCTCATCATTAATTATGAAATGTTCTATCTCAAGTCCAAGATTCTGGTCTGTGCTTTCTCCGGATCTAATATAATCAGAAATATCGTTAATAAAACTCATAGCATTCCTCCATGATATGTAAAACCTAAACCACGGTAGTATCTCCACCGGGCATATAAACTAACGTTTTCGTGAGATACATAATATATAGATTTACCTACTATGTCAATATGTTTTTATTCTGTAAAAAAGGTGATACCTTAGCTTCTTATCTGTATAGCCATGGTACCACCCTTCAAAGTCTTTGTATAATCCATATAATATATTGTTTGTTATAGGAAAAAACTATTAGCAGTTCCCAGTGTAAACGTACTTCAGTTTTTCCCTTGCAACCTCAGCCAGTCGGTAAACCTTCCTTACCTCCGTAGCCTGTCTGTCCGTCATTTTGAAACGAGGGAAAAATCTAGATATATGAAGCGGTATATCCGGACCAATTATATTTCCCGCTCCATCCTTAAGACCTGCAATCCAGGATGAGAGTTCCTGCATCTCCTCCTCGCTGTCATTTTCACCGGGGATAATAAGAGTTGTCAGTTCCATATGACAATCCTTCACAGCACGCTCTATAAAATCCATGACCATTTTCCGACTTCCGCCCAAAAGATCACGGTAGTACTCATCCGTAAAACCCTTCAGGTCGATGTTCATGGCATCCATATAGGGCAGGATTTCCTCCAGCACCTCAAGTTCAGCCGTGCCATTCGACACCAGCACATTTTTCATTCCTTTTTCCGAAACCAGCTTTGCAGTATCCCTGACAAATTCGTAGCCTATCATAGGTTCGTTATAGGTAAATGCAACACCTATATTTCCGTCTTTCTTATAGAACTCGGCAATTCCTGCAAGTCTCTCAGGATTCATTATATCTGCTTCATCCTGTGACTCCGACAAAAAACCATTTGTCACATCAAAGGTTTCATCTGACCAGGATATATCATAATTCTGGCAGAAGGGACACCTGAGATTACATCCATAGCTTCCCACAGAAAGTATCTTGCTTCCAGGGAAGAATCTGGAAAGAGGTTTTTTCTCTATAGGGTCAAGGGCTATGGCTGAAAGTCTTCCATAATTAAGCGCTACGACTTTGCCGTCTCTGCAGCTTCTTGCTCCGCAGAAACCGAGTTTCCCCTCCTCTATATCACAATGTCTGAAGCATACTTTACATCGTGGCATATCCTTCTCCTTTAGAATCCAACCTCCTAAAAGCTTCTTTTGCACTTATATTTGGTCTTCCCTCTTTTATCTCTCTCTCAGCTACTTCTATTGCATTATCAATGTAGGCTGAATTAATCAGACTATCATATGCTTCCATACTCATAATCACCATATCCCCAAAACCATTTTTAGTAATGAAAATAGGATCCATCGATTATATCATAATAAATGTATCTTTACTAATTAAGGTGACATACTCCCACCACTTTCGCTTCGCTAAGAAGTGGAGGCTTCTCGTTCGAGTAATCTAATGATTACAGCATACACGAGCTATCCCCGTCTGTCCGACGGTTCTATTTATACTTAGATACTTAA
>CACZOE010000298.1 GCA_902782695.1 uncultured Lachnospiraceae bacterium
GTGATGTTTTATCAAGCATGTTCACTTTAACATCATTCACCTACTGTGTCAATAGGTTATAGCGTTATTCCTTATAGTATTTTTCTAGCCCCCGTTATAGTTTTTACCTATATGTATGAAACACAGGTTTTTATAAAGAAAAAAGAGCATTACAGAAATGGCTTATACATTTCCATAACGCTCTCCTGCTAAACACAAATAACAAACGAAATAATCATTTTTCAACCAGATCACTCAGCTTCTTTCCATAGAAGAATCCGCGTACCAGATCATCGAATTCAGTCCACATAGGAAGAGTCCGACATTTCTTCTTCCTCGGGCACTTATATTTCTTATCTGCAAGGCATGCAACTGAGGAAAGAGTTCCCTCCATCAGCTCAATTATTTCACCCACACTATATTCCTCAGGTTTTCTGCACAGCTTATAGCCGCCGCCTCTTCCACTGGCACCGACCACTAAACCACCTGTCACCAGATCCTTTACGATTATCTCCAGATATTTTTTAGATATATCCTGTCTCTCAGCTATATCCTTAAGTGGTATATACTTATCTCCTTCATTTTCCGCAAGATCTATCATAACGCGGAGCGCGTATCTTCCTCTTGTTGAAATCATATCAACCATCCTTTCGTTTTACGTAAGTACGTTCAGCTTTTCACCCTTCAGGTAAGCTTTAACGTTATCAGCTACAGTACTAATAAGCCGCTCCCGGGCTTCCACACTAGCCCAGGCAAGATGCGGTGTTATACAAATGTTTGGCGCCGTAAGAAGCGGGTTATCTTCCTGCATAGGTTCTACAGAAACAACATCTACTGCCGCCGCTGCAACCTTACCAGATTTTAGAGCATCCGACAAGTCCTGTTCATTTACCAGACCACCTCTTGATACATTTATTATTATAACTCCGTCCTTCATCTGAGAAATGCTTTCGCTGCAGATCATCTTCTCTGTTTCAGCACTCATAGGGCAATGAAGTGTTACTATATCTGAGGAAGCCCATAGCTCTGAAAGTGAGACAAAACGAATACTATCACTCTCGGCAGCGTACTTCTCAGGATGAGCTGTATAAACAAGAACATTCATTCTGAAGGCACGGGCTATCTCCGCCATTCTGCTACCGATATTTCCGTAACCTACTATTCCTATAGTTTTACCGGCAAGTTCCATAACAGGGCTCAGCCAGTAGCAGAAGGTTTCTGATCTGACCCAGTCACCATCATGGACACTTGAATTATGTAAACCAATCTTTCCGGCACATTCCAGTATAAATCCCCAGGCCAGCTGTGCCACCGACTCAGTACTGTAGGCAGGCACATTTGTCACTGTAACTCCGTGACGTTTTGCTGCATCCAGGTCTACCACATTATAACCTGTGGCACATACCCCGATATACTTGAGATTGGGAAGCCTGTCAAAGGTTTCCTCATCAAAGATTATCTTGTTGGCATACACCACCTCTGCATCACCGATATGCTCATACTTATCGGCTTCGATGGTATTTTCAAATACTTCTGTTTCCATTATGGAAGTTATCGGTTCAAGAGAGATATCTCCTCTGTTTACCGCTCCCTCTTCCAGATAAACTGCTTTCATATAATCCGTTCTCCCCATTCTTGTCACAAGATTACATTTCTATCTTTTTCTACTTAATTATGTCATTTACTATTTAATGCTTTTTTCAAATACTGTAATAAAAAATCACTTGGTAAGCTTATCTCTCAACTGACTGATCTGATTGTCGGTCATGCCTCCATCCTTCAGATACTTTTCAGCATTCTCCACGAGATTTACATCTCTTACATTTGCATTATTATCACCAGCAAGAGTCTGAATCATAGGATCCAGAAGACTTTCTACAAGAATGTCGTATTTTTCCTTATCCGACTCTTCGGTGATTCCATAATAATTATCATAGGTTATCATATAATCATTTTTTATCTCATCATAATCTGCACCACACAGACATTCCAGAAGCACACATACGAATCCCGTTCTGTCCTTTCCTTCCGTACAGTGAACGAGATACGGACCATCAGACTCAGTCATAGCCACCAGTCCATTCACCAGTTTCTCCGCATATTCCTGGGAACCATAATTAGCATTAAGTCTTATAGGTTTAACCTTGCCATCACTATAAATCTTCTGAAGCAATGCTGCAGTCCTTTTCTCGCCCCAGCTTTTAGTTTACATAACTTTGAAATCATGATTATTTACCTATGAATATAATTTTATAACAAATTCACTTCCCTCATCCAGAACACTATTTACCTCTATAGTTCCACCATGTGAATTTATAATCTGCTTTGCCATGGCAAGTCCTATTCCCACACTGTTAGGTGAAGCATTTCCAGCTTTATAAAATCTCTCAAATATGTGATCCAGATGTTCCTTTGCGATTCCTTTTCCATTATCCTCTATCCTGAGGGTACAGCAAAGATTGTTCTGGGAAGCCTTCAGTTTCACATATCCCCCTGAGGCTGTATGTTCTATACAATTCTTTACTATATTTGTCACTGCTTCGCGAAGCCAGTGCTTATCCCCCTTCACAGTTATCTCTTCAGACACCGAAACTTCCAGGTTCACCTCTGCCACTTCTGCCATAACTCCCAAGGAGTCTGATATCTCATCAATCATATCCTTCAGAACTATCTGTTCAGATTTCATTTCCAAAACCCCAGCTTCCAGCTGTGACAAGGTCAGCAGATTTCGGATAAGCCAGGTCATTTTGTTTATCTGAGAATCTATCTTCGCCGTATATTCCAGGCGCTGCTCTTCACTGACCTCAGGCTCCATCAGAAGTTCCGTCATAAGTGAGATAGCCGTAAGGGGTGTTTTAAACTGATGAGAAATGTCAGACATCATATCCGACATATATTTCTTCTGTCTATGCTCAGAGGAATACTCCTCCCTGAGTATAGTCACCACCTTATATATCTCACTCTGGAGTATACCGATACTTCCCTCCGTGCTCTCTGCCATTTCCGGAAGAGCCGCCGCATCCTGTACTCTCGTAATATAATCAGTGAGTTCTCTTATCTGTTTTTCAAGTTTTCTTTTTTCATATATGTCTATGGCAAGTATAGCCACGATACAAATCGCCAGAATCAGAGATATCCATTTGAAATCTCTGACAAGAGCCGAGCCGACTATCGCCAAAGCACATACTATTATTTTCTTTTTTTCCATGTCTACGAGTTTATTCTTTTGATTAAAAATTTCTAACTGTATACACCTGGTTTACATAAAGTACGATCAATCCATCCGGTAACCGATGCCACGCACTGTCTGTATTACCGGTTCATCCCCCTCCTGTTCCAGCTTTTTCCTGAGTCGTCTCACATAAACTGTAAGGGTATTATCATTAACAAAATCACCGGCACTGTCCCACATATCATTAAGAATCTGCTGACGAGTCAGGAGCTGTCCCCGGCTTCTGACAAATGTAAGAAGCAGTCTGTACTCTACTGCAGAGAGAAATATCTCCTCTTCGCCTCTTTTCACCTTGCCGGTCAGTATGTTCAGTTCATTCTGACCTATTCTCACCACGTCGGAACCAGCCTGCATTCCGTCAGCTCCTCCGGATGTTCCGGAACCTGAACCAACAGTCACACTGCCATCTGCCATTCCGTCGGCACCATTAGCCCCGGTACTTACGGCGCTTCTTCCTGTCCTTCTCATTATAGCTTTTATCCTTGCAATCAGTTCCCTGATTCTGAAGGGTTTGGCTATATAGTCATCCGCTCCCTGTTCCAGAGCCAGAACGGTGTGTATCTCATCATCACAGGCCGTAAGAAAAATGATCGGAACATCCGACTTCTCTCTTATAGCCTTACATACCTGGTAACCATCTCCATCAGGAAGATTAACATCAAGAAGGCACACATCGTAGTGTGCCTCCGAATTAAATTTTTCTACTTTCTTTAATGCGTCGTTCATATTGCAGAAGGAATCAACTTCATAGTCCTCCTGGGTAAGAGCTATCCTCAGTCCCTCAACTATAACGGGATCATCCTCTACTATAAATACTTTCATGTATACCTCACTAAGTAAATATCTTATACCGTCTCGGTACGAATCCTGTCTATCAGGACAGCTCTGCTGTTTTCTCTATAGCAGAGAGCTGTGAAGAGCAGAAGTCCTGCTGCACTGACTATA
>CACZOE010000299.1 GCA_902782695.1 uncultured Lachnospiraceae bacterium
GTCTGCGAAGCAGACAATAGAGCACCGTAGGTGCGGACATTCCGAATGTTTTTTGAGGTTTCCGTGAATAGTTTTTGAGATTACGTGAATAGTAGAGCACGAAAAAAGGAACCCCTGGGTTCCTTTTTTCATATTCACTGATTCTTCAGCAGTGCTATCAGATCGCCCACCTCTATCTGTCCGGGTGCACTTTCCGTGCCAACTGTACCAAAGGTCAGACATGAACCGGTCTCCTTACATTTAAACCTTGAAGGAAGACCTATATCACTCATTGATATAAGTGTAACTGGCTTGTAACTCTCTGAAACCAGTCTGTGGTTAAGCTCCATCAGACGTCTTACGTCAAATTCATTTCTCGGCATAACGGCAACCTTGAGAATATCGCCGCCAAGAATATCCATGTCACGAAGCTTGTTTTCGATTTCTTCGTCATGAGGAGTCTTCTGAAAATCATGATAAGACATGATAACTTTCACACCCATCTCATGAGCGCCTGTCGTAGCTCTGACTATCTTGTAATTACCACAGGTCACCTCTACATCAAGCATATCTATCAGATGTGTAGTAACGGCAGTTTTGATGATCGGCTCCAGATTACTTCCCACTCTGTCATGTCTCAGTTCACCACCCTGTTCTTCACTTCTGAAGGTAAACAGCAGGATTCTGTCAGAGAAAATCTCCCTGATGGTTCTGAGTACATTTCTGAGAGCTTCAAGGTCTCCGAGCTTTTCAAAATAATCAGCGCGCCATTCGATAACAGCAACTCGTAAATCCGGATAATCAGCATACTTCTCATCCAGTTTATCAAGCTCTTCTCTTATTAAGTTGGCATGATTAAGGATGTCCTCTTCGGTTCTTCCCATCAGGGGTACACAGATGCGAGGTGTACCATTACCGAAGGTAAATCCTTTTACGGTTACTTCGTTCATTGCCTTCTCACTTTTTTAAACCCGTGTTATCAGATCAGGAAATAAGAGCCTCTAATAACACAAATACTATCTCAAATACAGCAAAGAATAAAACAATCTTTGGTATCTTCCATCCCCGGTTTTTCCTGAGTTCATCATGAAATGGAAATCTGATCTTCTCAAGAAATGGTCTCTTAGTAACTCTCATTATAGCAAGCTTTAGTAGTCCTAGTCCACCATCAAATAAAAAAACCATGGAAAGAAATACAAAACCAAATGGATGATAGGTTTTCATACACAGAATTGCTATTAAAAAACCAATAGTTCTTGAACCTGCATCTCCCATAAGTGCCGTACTCGGGAACCAGTTATAGGCCAGATAAGCTATCAGTATAAAAGCCATTATCAGCCCAAGTCCTGCATACTTTCCAAGAACATTTCTAAAAATAAATGCAATTCCTACAAACTCTATCACAGACACGGTTCCACATAAACCATCAACTCCATCAGAGCAGTTAGTTACATTTATGGAGCCCCAGATAAGTGCTACTGCAAGTATAGCATAAACAACTACAGGAATGTGAAATACATGTCCCATAATCGAAATGTCTGAAGTATTAAATATCAAAAATGTGATCGAAGCCATCAGGGCAAGCACCAGATCAAGGATTCCTTTGATAAGTTCACCCCATGGACTTCTTGCTGAATCATCCAGATAACCTGTGATCATCATAAGAGCCATCAGCACTTCATAAATAACTATTTCCTTTGACAAAGGAATAAAGAGAAATGCTACTCCTAAGAATACCAGAACAAATACGAAACCTACTCCGGTTACTTTTCCGCTGGAGGATTCATTTACTGCGACCCTTTCACCATCAGCATTTATTACATATTTGCCACCATCCCTGGGAAGAAATCCCGCAGGCTTCATGAGAAGCAGATATGTAAGTGCAAACCCGATAGCAGATGCAATTACAAGGATTACATTGTCAGTTAGTTTCGAACTAAGCAGATTATAAAGCATTATAAAATCTCCGTATTAAGATAATGGTGTAATAAGCCCCCTTTTAACACCTTGTACCTTCTAATAAGAACGTGCTTCTTCCTCTCCGTTTAGAACACGAAGGGCTCCCTGTGCAAGAGCCAGAAGCTCATCCTCACCAGGATATACTGTTACAGGTGCTATAAAGCTTACACGCTCCTTTATATCATTTGTAACCTGCTCGCCATAAGCTATTCCACCGGTCAGGATTATCTGATCAACCTTTCCCTTCAGAACTGCAGCCTGAGCTCCAATATCCTTTGAAACCTGATATACGAATGCATCAAATATGAGCTTTGCCTTAGCGTCTGTAAGACTTCTCTTATAAACCTCCTGAGCATTGTTAGTTCCGAGGTATGCATTATAACCGCCATTTCCGATAAGCATTTTCTTTACTTCTGCATGAGTATATTTTCCTGAGAAGCATAAATCTGCAAGAGCTCCAGGAGGAACTGCACCAGCTCTCTCAGGTGAAAATGCACCATCACCGGAAAGTGCATTGAAAACATCAACTACCTTGCCGCCAGTATGAGCACCTACGGATACACCGCCACCCATATGAACTACTATGAGATTCAGATCCTCATATGCCTTTCCAACTTCTTTGGCATATCTCTTAGCTACAGCTTTCTGATTAAGAGCATGGAAAATAGAAACACGTGGAAGCTCCGGAACACCGGAAATTCTGGCAACATCATCAAGCTCATCAACAACTACAGGATCAACTATGTAGGATGGTTTTCCTATACTGTCTGCAATCTCTTTAGCAAGTATACCACCGAGATTGGATGCATGCTCGCCGCCTACTGCATTTTTCAGATCCTCTATAAGAGCATCTGTAACTGCATAGGTACCACTTGGTATAGGCTTAAGCAGACCACCACGACCGACAATTACATCGAAGGAAGCAACATCTATACCATTATCCTTCAGGAAATTAAGAATCATTTCCTTACGAAAATCCTTCTGATCA
>CACZOE010000300.1 GCA_902782695.1 uncultured Lachnospiraceae bacterium
AGAGGATGGGATTCGAACCCATGTGCCCTTGCGGACAAACGGTTTTCAAGACCGCCTCGTTATGACCACTTCGATACCTCTCCATACTCGTTTACGACGAGATATATAAGTCGTTAAAAGTAGTCGCTTTTTTCCAGCGACTTTGTCTATAATAGCAAAACTGTTTTTCTATGTCAACAACTTTTTTATATTTTTTTTGACTTTTTTATTTTCCTAATTTTTTTAAGTGGGGGCATGCATTTTACAGCATTACTCCCAGCCTTTTTATACACTATTTAGTTTCCCAAAACAGAAGAATTAAAATATTTATTCTTCACCTTTTTGAGAAGAATCTATAAGTCTGAGAGCAATCCTTCCTTTATATCCTTCTGAAATTTATATTAATACGGAGTAGATATATCAATCCTTGCATTGTATGGACGGTATTCACCTGTTGTAACATAGGCGACCAGTCTGATAAGGATAACAGAAAATTCTATTTGGACGTGACAAAGAAATACTATAGATATTATAATATAGAAGTATCTTGATATAGTAGAATATCGTCACTAGAAGACGCTTTCATTAAGAAGAGTATAATATATTTTATAGCACCCTTAAGAAAATCTACTATAAACTTATACCTAAGGTACAGATATCTTCAGAAGAAAAATGTATAGGAACTAAAGATAGAACTGTATAATGAAAAGGAGAAGCGTATGGTATTAAATGCAAAAAGTGTATTATCGGTTGTAATGTCAGCTATACTCACTATCAGTGCTGCTGCCGGTTTCGGATTTACAGCAAATGCTGAAGAAAACACTATAGATCAGATGGTGGAAGAAATGTGCACACAGGAAAAAATCGATCAGATGATCATGCCGGCATTCAGAAATTACAATGGTGCACCTGTTACATCGGTTCCTGATGATATAAAGGAATTTCTGGGAAAGCATTCACTGGCAGGTGTATGTCTGTTTGCTGAAAATTTTACCAGTACAAAACAGTCAGTTAAGCTTACAGATGAGTTTCAGAAATCTCTTAAGCCCGGTTCTCCTCAGCTCTTTATTTCAGCTGATCAGGAGGGTGGAAGGGTAACCAGACTAAATACAGGAACCCAGATGCCGGGAAATATGGCACTTGCTGCAACCGGCGATACGAAAAACGCATACAGGGCGGCAACGGTTATAGGAAAAGAACTGGATGCTATCGGTATCAATATGAATTTTGCTCCTGTTATAGATGTAAATAATAATCCTTCAAATCCGATCATCGGACTCAGATCTTTTTCTAATTCTGCGGATATCGTAGCTGATTATGGTTCGGCTTATCTTCAGGGTATATCTGACACGGGAATCATCGGTACAGTCAAGCATTTTCCTGGACATGGAGACACAAACACAGACAGTCATTCAAGTCTTCCATGTATAAACAAATCATATGATGAGCTGAAAAAAAATGAGTTAGTTCCATATATAAGATGTATAAAAGAAGGAGTGGATATGGTCATGACGACTCATATCCAATTTCCTCAGATCGAGAGTGAATATGTCTTAGATGAAGAAGAAAACAAGATATATCTTCCGGCTACTCTTTCAAAGACTATAATAACCGACATACTCAGAGGCGACCTTGGGTATAACGGAGTTGTAGTAACTGATGGAATGGAAATGGAAGCTATAGCAAAGTTTTTCGGAAAGTATGATGCAGCAGCGAGAGCTATAAATGCTGGCGCTGATATCCTGCTCATTCCATTTGATATCAACTCACCTGAAACGCTTGCGAATTTTGAAGAGTATATAGCTACGCTTGTGAAGATGACTGATGAAGGTGAAATAAAGATGGAAAATGTTGATGCTTCTGTTAAAAGAATCCTTACTCTTAAGAAAAAGAAAGGACTTCTTAACCCATATGATGCATCAGATCTGGCTGACCGTATTTCATATGCAAAGTCCTTTGTTGGATGTAAGGATAACCATGATATAGAGTGGGACATAACAAAGAAAGCTATTACATTAGTTAAAAATGATGATGCTCTTCCTATAGACGCGTCAGAAGAGGAAACGGTAATTCTTAATCATGATTCTGACTACACGCTTTCGACAGAGTTTGCCATAAATCAGCTAATAAAAGACGGCGAACTCTCAAATAATCCTAAGATCAGATATACATTATTTAACGATATAGATTTGGATGAGGCGAAAAGCTATATCGGAGAAGCAAAGAATGTAATTATAGATAATGGTATTGCCTCATTAGAAAATATGAAAGCTTCAAATCTGAGGGATCTTTCCATGATCAGGGGAATAATCGAATATGTCCATGGTTATGGAGGAAAGGTTACTGTGATCAGCTATAATCTTCCTTATGATGTATCTGTATATCAGGATGCTGATGCTATAATGGTAGCTTATTCAGCCCGCGCCACGACTTCGTATCCAAGTGATTATGCTGAAAGCAGGGTTCAGTATGGACCTAATGTACCGGCTGCTATCTATATGTGTATGAATATAAGCGGAAGTACGACAGGAATTCTTCCAGTAGATATTCCTAAAATATCTGAAGAGTATAAATTTACTTCTGAAATACTTTATAGTAGAGGCTTTGGTCTTAAATATCCTGAAAAACCTGAACCTACAGTGTCGCCTGAGCCTACTGGTGAACCTACTCCGGCACCTACCGGTGAACCTACTCCGGCACCTACCGGTGAACCTGTTTCAAATGTTATAAGCAGTGATACTGTGACTGTGACAGGTTTAAAAGACGGCTATAAATATACAGGCAAAAATGTGATGCCTGTTTTCAAGCTTATGATGGGGGATAAAGAGCTTAAGGCAGACAAAGACTATAGGGTTTCTTATAAAAATAATAAAAAAATAGGAACTGCATCTATAGAAATAACAGGTATTGGGGACTATTCAGGAACTCTGACAATTAATTTCAAAATAGTTCCGAAGGGAACAAAGCTTAAGTCAGTAAAGGGCGGTAAGAATTCCCTTACTATAAAATGGAAAAAACTCACAAAGCAGATTACCGGATATCAGATAAGATATAGTACTGATAAAAAGTTTTCTGCCTCAAAAACAAAGACTGTAACAATTAAATCAAAGAAGAAAGTATCGAAAAAGCTGAGCAACCTTCAGGCAAAGAAGAGATACTATGTTCAAATAAGGACATATAAGCTTGTTAACGGAAAAAAATACTTCTCAGACTGGTCAAAGTCCTTAAAAGCTAAAACAAATACGATGCACTAGTTTTGATGCATCGTTCAGCTGAATATACGAAAAAGGCAGTTGCTTTTACTCTATCGAGTATCTGCAAACTGCCTTCTTCCATGTCTAAAATTGCATTATTTCTGTTGTGACCCTCCCAAAACAGAATCATTATTTTATTTATTCTTCACCTTTATCGTACTACCTTTATATTTTACCTTTGCTATATTTGACCATTTACCTTTAACTTGTTTTCCTTTTATCTTTTTTACAGATCTTACACGTATATAGTATTTCTTCCCTGGCTTTAATCCTTTCTTTATAAC
>CACZOE010000301.1 GCA_902782695.1 uncultured Lachnospiraceae bacterium
AGGCTGAGCATCCAGCAGAAGTTATCGGTAAAGAGATTCGTTCACTTTACAGCTGGTCAGATGAGGATAAGCTTATCAACAACTAATCTTGATTGTTCAATCATTTATGATTATAATAAGAGCTGGGTTTTAGACCTGGCTCTTATTTGTTTTCTCTCTATAGGATAAAGGGAGTATCAGATATTTATATGAGGATTTAGACTGTATGGAACATCTGGAAGCACAATCATATATAATGCCTTTTATAGATGGTAAAGTGCCTGATTCAAAACAGAGTGCATTTGTCATTCATATGAAGAACTGTAAGAAATGTCATGAAGAGCTGGAAATATACTATACTCTCATGGTTGGAATGAGACAGCTTGATAATAATATGGAGCTGTCAACTGATTTCAGTAAAGATTTGGAGAGAGATCTGGCTCGACTGAACAGTAAAGCGAAAACCAAGAGAAGAGTAAGGTTTTCAGCATTCTCGCTCTTTCTTACAGCTTTTATTATTGTTGGTGCATTTGTTTATGCCGGAATACTTGCAAAAATCTATGGATTTGAACAAAACACCAAGGAGGCTAATCAGGGCGAGTATTATTTCAGTACCAGGCTGCATGATAGTCTTCTGATAGATGATGTTGACAAGGTTAAAAGAAGTGAAAATATACAGAAAGAAAAAGAAATTACATCCTTTGAAAGAATCCACGGATATAAAGATATGGAAGAGGATTTGAATGAAGTACTCAGAGTTGGGGAGGAATTATTAAATGTCGAAGCTTCTACTGATTGATGGAAACAGCATAATGAACAGAGGGTATTTTGCTCTGCCCAATACTCTGACTGCACCGGATGGATCACACACAAATGCTATCCTTGGGTTCCTGAATATATTTTATAAGGTCTATGAAGATGAAAAACCTACACATATAGCAGTTGCTTTTGATGTTCATGCGCCAACCTTCAGACATAAAATGTATGAAGAGTATAAGGGCACCAGACATGGTATGGATCCTGAACTGAGAGAGCAGTTCCCTCTTATGAAGGATATACTTTCCCTTATGGGGATAACCTGTATGGAAAAGGCTGGTTTTGAAGCTGACGATCTGATAGGTACAATGTCTAGACAGGGAATAGATAATGGATTTGAAGTTACGATTCTTTCCGGAGACAGAGATCTGCTTCAGCTGGCTACGGACTCTGTGCTTGTCAGGATTCCAAAGACTAAGGGTGGCAAAACAACTGTCGAGAATTATTATGCTTCTGATGTGGAGGCTGAATATGGTGTTACACCTATAGAATTTATAGAGATGAAGGGGCTTATGGGAGATACCTCAGATAATATTCCCGGTGTCCAGGGTATAGGTCCTAAGACTGCTTCCCAGATAATCCAGAAATATCATACTATTGAAGCTGCGCTTGAAGATATAGAAAATGTTAAGCCAAATAAAGCCAGGGAAAACCTTGATAAGATGCGTGATATGGCGCTTTTTTCAAGAGACCTGGCTACTATCAAACTTGATGTTGAGATGGATATCTCGGCTCAGGACACTTCTTGTGACAGAAATGTAATCTATGGCCAGGAAGTTTACAGGAGACTGAAAGTTCTTGATCTGAAAAGTGTTTTGAAAAGATTTGAAACTGCCAGTAAAAAAGCTCCAGCATCCGATAGTATAGATAACAAGGCTACCTCAGATACTGGTTTTTCTGGAGAATTATCAGGTGTAGATATAAATATCCAGGATGCTTCTACTGATGAGATAATAAAAAATATAAAAAAGTCGGATGAAGAATATATAGGTTTTTATCCTTTTATGATAGATGGTCAGCTGGCTGGTGGTGCAGTTGCTTTAGGAAAAGATGTATATATAACCAGAGAGGACAGCATCTCCGAAATCAGAAGGCTTCTTCCTGAAACAGTTCTCATATCTATGATGAGTATAAAGGAACATATATATAACCTTTCTTTGTCAGAGGAGGACAGGCTTTTTGATGTTTCGATTGCTGCTTATCTTATCGATCCGCTTAAGTCTGTTCAGTCTTATGATTATCTGGCCATAAAATATCTGGGTACAGATATGGATGATAAAAACGCTCTTATAGGCAAGAAAGAAATAACTATATTTTCCTTTGATGATGAAGATGTCAGAAAATATATAGCTTATAATGCTTATGCTGCATATGAACTGTATCCTGTGCTTAAACTTAAGCTGGAGGAAATGGGAGAGCTCGCTCTCTATAATGATATAGAATACCCATCGATGTATGTGCTTGCCTCTATGGAAAGATACGGTGTAAGGGCAGATGCTCAGTTTCTTAAGGATTTTGGAAATAATATAGATCAGAAGATAGAGGTACTGTCTGATGAAATAACCAGACTCGCTGGTGAAGAATTTAATATAAATTCAACCAAACAGCTGGGGGTTATTCTTTTTGAAAAACTTGGTCTTTCTTCTGGAAAGAAGACAAAAAGCGGATATTCTACCAGTGCGGATGTTCTGGAAAAAATAAAGGATCAGCACGAAATAGTTCCGGCTATACTTGAATATAGAAAACTTACAAAATTAAAGTCAACCTATGTTGAGGGACTTCTTCAGACTATCCGAAAAGATGGAAGAATACATAGTACATTTAATCAGACGGTTACTGCAACTGGAAGAATCAGCAGTACAGAACCGAATCTTCAGAATATCCCTGCCAGATCTTCTGAGGGAAGAGAGATAAGGAAAGCTTTTATTCCGGAAGATGGATATGTATTTGTTGACGCTGATTATTCACAGATAGAACTTAGAGTTATGGCGGCTATCTCAGAGGATGAGACGCTGATAAATGCATTCAATGAGGCTAAGGATATACATGCCATTACAGCTCAGCAAGTCTTTGATGTAACTCCGGAAGAGGTTACTCCGGATTTAAGAAGAAAAGCTAAGGCAGTAAATTTTGGAATTATCTATGGAATCAGCTCTTTTGGACTGGGAGAAGATCTTGGTATTTCAAGAAAAGAGGCAAAGGAATATATAGATAAATATTTTGAAACCTACAGCAGAGTAAAAGAGTATCTGGACTTAAAGGTCAGTGAGGCAAAATCATCTGGATATGTAAAAACTCTGTATGGCAGAATCAGACCGATACCTGAACTTGGAAGCTCAAATTTCATGCAGAGATCCTTCGGTGAACGTGTTGCTATGAATTCGCCTATCCAGGGAACTGCTGCTGATATTATCAAGCTTTCAATGATTGCTGTTTACAGGGAGCTGAAGAAAAGAAAACTTAAATCCAGACTTATACTGCAGATTCATGATGAACTGCTGATAGAAGCGTCGGTTGATGAGAAAGAACAAGTAGAAAAACTGCTTGAAGAGGCTATGGAGGGGGCTGCAAAACTTGCGGTACCTTTATACGTGGATGTCCACACAGGTGATTCTCTGTTTGATGCTAAGTAATACATATAGTGAGGTTTTATATGAGAATTATTGGAATAACGGGTGGAATAGGCTCTGGTAAATCAAAAGTTCTTGAGATACTCGATAGCCATGATTATATATATACTATTGAGGCAGATGCTCTGGCTCATAGAATGTTTGAGCCAGGGGAAAAGGTTTATGAAAATATAGTGCTTTCCTTTGGAAGGGAGATTCTTTCTTCAGATGGCCGTATTGACAGAAAAGTTCTGGCAGGTATTGTTATGAATGATGAAAAAAGTCTGGCCAGGCTGAATGCTATAGTTCATCCTGAAGTAAAAGAATATATTAAACATGATATTATACGGAAAAATGGCGATTATAAGTTTTATGTCATAGAGGCAGCTCTTCTGATTCAGGATGGCTACAAAGAAATATGTGATGAGATATGGTATATATATGCCGATCGTCAGACAAGAATAAATAGACTTATGAAGTGGAGAGGCTTTACTGAATCTAAAGCTATTGAATATATGAATAATCAGCCGGATGATGCTTTTTTTATAGAAAATACTGATATAGTTATCGACAACAGTATGGATACTTTTTCTGATGAAGAGGAAGGTATGAAAAAGCTTAAAGCTAGTCTTGAAATTGCTTTGGGGCGCTTTAGAAAATAGATTTGGTTTTCGGAGGGCTGTAAATTTAAACTTTTATAAGAATATAAAATATGTTATAATATCTGTGTCTGACGGGGGGGGTTTTATGGCAACAGATTTAAAAACAGAATTTTTTAAAAAGTTCGTTAGAAATAACAGAATTGTTTATGGACTTCTTATGTTCATTGCAATGTTTGTAAGAGGATCGGGAGTGACAAAGAGCACATTTGTGCTTGTTTATTATGTCGCAGCCGGTCTTTTAATGCTTATTATTGACGAACTTTTATTTAGTAACATCATAAAAAGGATAGAACAGAATAAGGCTAAAATCCCGTCATTTATCATAAAGATAAGAACTATACTGTATGCGCTTCTGCTTTCAGTAGGAAGTATCTTTAGTGAGGTTCCGGGAGTACTTCTTGTTTCTGTTTTCTTTATTTGTTTCTATGTCATCCTTCAGGATATGCTTTTTAGTGATATCTTTAATACATTTTCAAATGAAATCAGATTACTGTTTTCCATGGGTATTGCAACATTTATCCTTTTCTTTATACATTACAGACATAAAGTAGATGGCGGATGGTTTATAATCTTTGCTTTCGGTATGGGTATAGTACTTTTTGTTGTCCATATAGTTTATGATGCTTACTATAGCACTGTTAAGGATCTGGATGATCAGTACACAAAACTGTTTTTTAAAAACACTGACCTGATGGCTGAAAATGAGAAACTTGTAGAGTTCAGGGAAAAAGTGGAAAAGGTAAATAGTGAGATAAATTATCAGAAGATAAATCTTACCAAGGCTAACAGCGATCTGGAAAATACCAATATAGAAAGCCGTTCCCTTATCGAAGTTATGAAGTATTTCTCAGCAAGCTTCGATGTACAGAAAAATGTACATATCATGATCGAAAACATCATGAATGTAAAAAAGGCGGGGGCAGTTGGTTTTTATATCGATAAAGATGTCTACATGAATGATGATCCATGTGTGGATGTCATTTCTGTAAATGATGTTATGGGTACCATGATCAAACAGGATATCCTGAACATCTATAATATGATTAAAAATCGTAATTCTACTGAGCCTGTTGTTCTCTGCGATAATTATGATTTTAAATATCCATTCCTTTCAGGTGGAAATATATGTAATGCTGTTGCATTTCCAGCTTATGAGAATGAAAATGTATATGGTGTAATGGTAGTAAGCTCAAGTAAATATGAGTTTTTCCAGAATGGTCATTCCTTCTATGAATCATCAGTTATGGACTTTACTTCAGCACTTATATCTGACAGGCTTTATCTGAAGACTGAAGAGATGGCTAAAAAGGATGGTCTTACGAAGATTTACAATCGAATATATTACAACCAGTTCTATCCTGAACTTATGGATGAAGTGCTTGCTACAGGCGAGAAGCTGACTGTAGCTATGATGGATATAGACCATTTCAAGAGCGTAAATGATACTTATGGACATCTGGCCGGCGATGAAGTTATAAAAATGGTTGCCGGGGTTGATGCCAAGTATGCAAAGAAGTATAATGGTAAGGCGGTGAGATTCGGTGGAGAAGAATTCCTTCTCATACTGAAGGGCATCGGTGTAGATGAGGCTTACAGTATTCTCGATGATATGCATAAAGAGATAGTAGCAAATGTAGTTGAATTCGAGGATTTAAAGATACAAGTAAATGTAAGTATGGGACTTGCATCCTATCCTGAAACCTGTGAAGACATAGGTGAGGTGGTTGACAAGTCTGATCAGGCTCTTTATTATAGCAAGGAGCATGGTCGAGGAAGAATAACAATAGACGGAAGAGAGGAAGAGTAAAAAATGAACGTACTTGTAATTAATGCAGGATCAACAACACTTAAGTATCAGCTTATCGATTCAGCTTCTGAAGAGGTAAAAGCAAAGGGCCTTTGTGAAAGAATCGGTGCTGAAGGAGGACTTCTTAAGTATGATGTAATTTCAAAGGGTGAGAAGAAGGAAAAATCTATAGATTTTCCAGATCACGGAGTTGCGCTTAAGGCTGTTATAGATGTACTTATCGACCCAGAAGATGGAGCAATCAGTTCACTTGATGAAATAGGTGCTGTAGGACATAGAGTTGTTCATGGTGGAGAATATTTCAGTTCTTCAGTTATAGTAGATGAAGATGTTATCAAGAAGATAGAAGAGTGCTCAGATCTGGCACCTCTTCACAATCCGGCAAACCTTCTGGGTATCAGAGCTTGTCAGAAGCTTATGCCAGAGGTTCCACAGTGTGTAACTTTTGATACTGCTTTCCATCAGACAATGCCTGAGAAAGCATATATGTATGGTATTCCATACAAATATTATGAGCAGTACAAGATCAGACGTTATGGTTTCCATGGAACAAGTCATAGCTTCGTAAGTAAGGAAGCTCTTAAGTTCCTTGATAAGGATGCAGCAGATACTAAAGTTATCGTATGTCATCTCGGTGGTGGTTCAAGTATTACAGCTGTACAGGGTGGAAAATCAGTTGATACATCCATGGGACTTACACCACTTGAAGGACTTGTAATGGCTACAAGAAGTGGTAATATTGATCCTGCAATAGTTCAGTATATTGCAAATAAAGAAAATAGAAGTGTAGATGATGTTCTGAACATTCTGAATAAGCAGTCAGGTATGTTTGGACTTTCTGAAAAATCTGGTGATGCACGTGATATCGGTGCAGGAGTAAAGGCTGGAGATAAGAAGTCTATTATCGCTTTTAATGCATTTGTACACAGCGCAGTTAAACTTATCGGTAGTTATGTTGCTGCAATGAATGGTGTAGACCTTATAGCATTTACAGCAGGTATTGGTGAGAATGATTCAGCTGTCAGAAAGGCTATCCTTGAAAACTTTGGATATCTTGGAATTACAGTTAATGATGAAGTAAATGATAAGACTCATGGTTCTGAAGCTGTTATATCTACAGATGATTCAAAGGTTAAGGTTGTAGTAATCCCTACTAATGAAGAGCTGGCTATTGCAAGAGAAACAGTAGCACTTCTGGGCTAGTGATTATAAAAATTTTGAAAAACTTGAAATATATAAAAATATTAGTTGACAACCACCTTTCACATAAGTATAATAGAGCAAGTGTGGTTTTAAACCAAGTACTTTAAACCAAGTTCAGATGAGGGAGGTGTGATTCGATGTCAATCTGTCCAAAGGGAAAAATTTCTAAAGCAAGACGTAATAAAAGAAGAGCTAATTGGAAAATGACAGCTCCAAATCTTGTTAAGTGCAGCAAGTGTGGAGAGCTTATGATGCCTCACAGAGTATGTAAGAACTGTGGCTCATACGGTCAGAAAAAGATTATCGCTGTTGATTAATTACAAGTGATATACGCTAAATAGAAATTATTCAAAAACTCATTAGGTTTAAAAACTTAATGAGTTTTTTTATGCTTGCAAATATATAGCAAATAATCTAAAATGAATAGGTTAATGCGTTGAACAGGATAAGTCCTTATTTTTTTGAAGAAAGGTGTTTGAAATGATCAATATAGTCATTGATACCATCGGCGGAGATAATGGTGCGTCAGTATGCGTAAAAGGAGCAGTTGAGGGACTGCGTCAAAATGGAAATATAAAACTTTTCCTTACCGGTCATAAAGATGAGATTGAAGGACTGCTTGCAGAGTATGAATATGATAAAAACAGAATTGAAATAATTGATTGTTCTGAGGAGATAGGTCTCAATGAGCCTCCGGTAAAGGCGGTTCGTGAAAAGAAGGATTCTTCTCTGGTGGTTGGTCTTACTCTGGTAAAAGAAGGTAAGGCTGATGCGATTATTTCTGCAGGAAGTACAGGAGCTATCCTTGCGGGCGGTCAGTTTGTTGTGGGAAGAGCTAAGGGGGTTAAAAGAACTCCACTGGCACATTTGCTTCCAACTGCTCAGGAGCCTTCACTTCTCCTGGATTGCGGTGCAAATGTTGACATTAAACCGGAGGTCCTTGTTCAGTTTGCTGAGATGGGTTCTATCTATATGGAGTCTGTCTGTGGAGTTAAAAATCCGAGAGTCGCTGTGGCAAATGTCGGACTTGAAGAAGAAAAGGGAAATCAGCTGGTTAAAACAGCTTATCATATACTTAAGAAAAAAGAAGGAATCAATTTTGTTGGTTCAATTGAAGCAAGAGCTATACCTTATGGTAAGGCTGATGTTATTGTTGCAGATGGCTTTGTTGGTAATGTAATTATCAAACTTTACGAAGGGCTTTCAAAGATGATCCTTAAAGAATTAAAGGGTGCATTTCTTTCTTCTTTCCAGAGTAAGGTTGGAGCTATTCTGATTAAAAAGAGTATGAAAAAAACTCTTCAAAAATTTGATGCTTCCGATAAGGGAGGAGCTCCACTTCTTGGTCTTAAAGGTCTGGTGGTTAAGATACATGGAAATTCCAAGGATAGAGAAGTGGTTTCAGCCATCAGTCAATGTGTTTCTTTCGTAGAAAATAAAGTAAACGAACGTATTGTAAAGGGATTTGAAGATGTTGAAGAGTAAGGATTACAGCAAATTAGAAGAAATTCTCGGATATCATTTCAAGGATAAATCCCATCTGGATACGGCTTTTACCCATAAATCCTTTGCTAATGAATCCGTTGAAAAGGTTGTTTCCTATGAAAGATATGAATATCTTGGAGATGCAATTCTTGAATTTATAACAAGCAAAGAGCTTTTTTTGCAGTATCCTGACAAAACTGAAGGAGAACTGACAAAACTCAGAGCCAGTCTTGTGTGTGAATATACATTATCACAGATAACCAAGAAGCTGGGATTTGGTGATTATCTGTACCTGAGTCATGGTGAAGAGATAAATGATGGTAAAAACAGACCATCTATTTTGTGCGACCTTTTTGAATCTGTACTTGGGGCCGTATATCTGGATGGAGGACTTGAAGAAGCGGAGAAATATATAAAGAAGCTTCTTCTCAGTGATATAGAAAGTAATTCGACTTTTTATGATGCAAAGTCTACGCTTCAGGAATATGCCCAGGGTGAAGGGCTTAAACTGGATTACAGACTTATATCTACTCTCGGACCTGAACACAGCAGGGTATACAGAGTAGTTGCAAGACTTAATAAGGAAGAATATGAGGAAGGAACGGGACCTACCAAAAAAATGGCCGAGCAGGTAGCTGCTCATGAGACTATTAAGAGGTTAGGTATAGAATAATGTATTTAAAAAGTATCGAGGTTAATGGTTTTAAATCATTTGCAAATAGGATAGATTTCAAATTTGAAGAGGGTATCACAGCTATAGTTGGACCTAATGGTTCTGGAAAAAGTAATGTTGCTGATGCAGTCAGATGGGTTCTCGGTGAGCAGAGCGCTTCCAAACTGAGAGGTTCAAAAATGGAGGACGTTATTTTTGCCGGAACAGAGCAGAGAAAGCCTCAGGCTGCAGCTTATGTAGCTATCACTCTCGATAATTCTGATCATAGCCTTCCTATTGATTATAATGAAGTAACTGTAGCAAGACGTGTTTACAGATCTGGTGAAAGTGAATATCTTCTTAATGGAAATGTAACAAGACTTAAGGATGTTACATCCCTCTTTTTTGATACTGGTATAGGTAAAGAAGGTTATTCTATCATCGGACAGGGTCAGATCGAACGTATTCTCTCTGACAAGCCTGATGATAGACGTGCACTTTTTGATGAAGCTGCCGGTATAGTAAAGTATAAGAAGAATAAACAGATTACAGAGAAGCAGCTGGATGCTGAGCATGTAAATCTGAATCGTGTAAATGACATATTGTCAGGTCTTGAGGAAAGAGTTGAACCACTTAGAGAACAGTCGGAGAAGGCTAAAATCTATCTGGAACTTAAGGATAGACAGAAAACTCTGGATATCAATTCCTTCCTTATAGAGATAGATAAGGTCAGAGAAAAAATTGATGAAAATGAAAACAAACTTGAAATCACAGAGAGTCATACTGCAAGACTTCGTGATGAGTTTGATTATACAAAGGTCGAATATGAAAGACTGGAAAAAGTCTTAGAGGAACTGTCTGAGAAAATCGATGATGTAAAAGGAAGCATCAACGAGAAGAAACTCGAAAGTGAGCATGCAGAAGGTGAGATAAGGGTTATTAATGAAAGAATCTCATCTGAAAATGTTATAACAGCCGAGATTAATACTCAGATTGAACGTCTGGAGAAACGTCTTAGCGAACTGAACCAGCAGAAGGCTGATTTTGAAGAAAAACGTAAAGTAGTTGCTGAAGAACTTAAGGCCAAGGAAAAATCAGCGGGTGAAGTTGATAAGGAAAGAGCTAAGGCTGAAGCTGAAGAGGAAGAAATAGCAGGTCGTATCGAGGGTGCCAAATCAGATATCATTGAATTTATCAATGAAGGTGGTAATCTCAAGGAAAAGATAGCCAGATATGATACCATGCTTGAGAATATAAACCTCAGAAAATCTGAACTGAGATCAAAACTCCTTCAGGATAAGAGTGAAGAATCAGAAATACTTGCCCGTAAAAACACATTTGAAAATGATAAAGCATCAGTTGATGATTCTCTGGATAAATCAAAGGCCAGACTTGCCAAGTGCGAGAATGATCTCAGAAATGTATCTGAGCGTTCCAGTAATGTAAAAAATGATATTCAGAAATATAATCAGTCCATTATCGGACTTAAGTCCAGATATGAAAGTCTTAGAAACCTCACAGAACGTTATGAGGGTTATGGCCAGAGTATAAAGAAGGTAATGGAGAGGAAGGAGAATAACAAGAAGGTTATCGGTGTTGTTGCCGATATCATTTCTACTTCCAAGGAATATGAAACTGCCATAGAGACAGCTCTTGGTGCAAGTATTCAGAATATCGTTACTGAAGATGAAGACACAGCTAAGGATATGATCGCATACCTTAGATCAAATAAGCTGGGTAGAGCTACATTTTTGCCTATTACCAGTGTGAAAGGACGTGGTGGTGCGAATCCTGATGCCCTTAAAGAAAAGGGCGTTATCGGAGTTGCTTCCCAGCTGGTTAAGACTGATAAGAAATATCAGGGAGTTATTGAGAGTCTGCTTGGACGAAGTATAGTAGTTGATAATATCGATGATGCTATCAGACTTTCCAAGAAGTATAACCAGTCACTCCGTCTTGTGACACCTACTGGTGAACTTATAAATCCAGGTGGCGCTATGACTGGTGGTGCTTTTAAGAATTCCAGTAATCTTCTTGGACGTAAAAGAGAACTTGAAGATATTCAAAAAGAAATTGGTGAGACCAGCGCGAAGCTGATGAAGGCTCGTGAGGAAGATGCGAGTCTTACCATGAAGAGGGAATCGCTCAAAGAGGAAAGGAATCATCTAAATGATCAGATACAGAGGCTTTCCATTGAGCAGAACTCTGTAAATATTGAACTTAAAAATATTGAAAACAGACTTGAAGCTATCAAGATAAGCTTTGCGAGCATTAAAAAGGAAGACTCTGAGCTGGATACCCAGGTTGGTCAGATAGATGATAATAAAAAGGATCTGTTTGATACTGGTAAACAGCATGAAAGTGCCATTAAGGACAGAGAGTCTGCTATCGCAAAGATGGAGATAGAATTAGGCAAGAAAAGAGATCTGAAACATAGCATAGAGGATAAGCTCACAGCTATGAACCTGGAACTTGCCGGAATCAGACAGAATGTTTCTCATGCTGAGAATGATATCAATCGTGTCAGATTTGAGATGGATGAGTATGAGGAAGAAAGAGACCGTGCAAGAAATCGTCTCAGCAGCAATTCAGATAATGTAAAGAACCTTGAGAAGGAACTTACGGATCTGGATAAGCTGAAAAAAGATAATGAAAAGGCTGTTTCAGAGTTTAAGGAAAAACTTGATAAATTGATTGAAGAGAGAGACTCAATTAATCAGAAGAATAAAGATTTCTTTGAAAAACGTGAGAAGCTTTCTTCAGACATTAACGGACTTGAAAAGTCTGCATATACATTAAAGCTTGCAATTGAGAGACTTGAAGAAGAAAGGGATAAAGCTTCCAACTACATGTGGGAAGAGTATGAGCTTACCTATAGTTCTGCCGAGCTTCTTAAAACCGAGGATTATGATGACCCTGCCGGACTTAAGAAGGAAATGACTGCTGTAAAGCAGAAAATCAAATCCCTTGGAGATGTAAATGTAAATGCTATAGAAGAGTATAAAGAGGTATCTGAGAGATATGAATTCCTGAAAGAACAAAGGGATGATATCCTGGAAGCTGAGAATAATCTTCGTGGTATAATAGCTGACCTGGATAAGGCGATGAAGGAAACCTTCGCTGAGAAATTCCAGGATATTCAGTCTATGTTCAATAAAGTATTTAAAGAGCTTTTTGGTGGTGGTAAAGCAAGCCTCAGTCTTGTAGATGAGGAGAATATACTTGAAACAGGTATTATTATCAATGCTCAGCCGCCAGGAAAGAAGCTGCAGAATATGATGCAGCTGTCGGGTGGTGAGAAGAGTCTTACAGCTATAAGTCTGCTTTTTGCTATTCAGAGTCTGAAGCCATCTCCGTTCTGTCTTCTTGATGAGATAGAGGCTGCTCTTGATGATTCAAACGTAAACAGATTTGCTAAATATCTGGATAAACTTACAAAGCATACCCAGTTCGTTGTTATTACTCATAGAAAAGGTACGATGGAATCGGCCAACCGTCTCTATGGTATAACCATGCAGGAGAAGGGTGTGTCCACTCTGGTATCCGTTAATCTTATAGAAGATAAACTGGATGATTAGCATGAAAGGGGAAAAGTATGGGATTTTTTCAAAGATTAAAAGAAGGACTTAAGAAGACCAGTAGCAGCATAGCGAGTGTATTTACTACTACTACAGAAATAGATGAGGATTTTTATGATGAGCTTGAGGAAACACTCATTTCAGCTGATATGGGATTTGAAACTACTGAAAAGGTAATTGATGATCTAAGAGAAAAAGTTCAGGAACTTGGAATTAAGGATGCTGCCCAGTGTAAAGATCTGGTTATGAACTCTCTTAGAGACCAGATGAATGTTCCTGATAATGCATACTGTTTTGAAGATGCAAAAACAGTAATGCTTATTATCGGAGTAAATGGTGTAGGTAAGACTACATCTATAGGAAAGCTGGCTGCCCAGTATAAGAATCAGGGAAGAAGCGTACTTGTAGCTGCGGCTGATACATTTAGAGCAGGTGCCATAGAACAGCTCAGAACCTGGACTGAAAGAGCCGGAGTAGAGCTTATCGCACAGGGAGAAGGAGCTGATCCTTCAGCTGTTGTTTATGATGCTGTCAAGGCTGCAAAGGCAAGAAAGACAAATCTTACTCTTATTGATACAGCTGGAAGACTTCATAATAAGAAGAATCTTATGGATGAGCTTGCAAAAATGAGAAGAGTCATTTCAAGAGAGTATCCAGAGTGTTATGTTGAGACTCTTATAGTTCTTGACGGCTCAACTGGTCAGAATGCTCTGGAGCAGGCAAGACAGTTCTCTAGTGTAACAGAAATAAATGGAATTATTCTTACAAAACTTGATGGAACTGCAAAGGGTGGAATAGCAGTAGCTATTCAGTCAGAACTTAAGGTTCCTGTTAAATATATCGGTGTAGGCGAAAAGATAGATGATCTTCAGAAATTTGATCCTGATGAATATATTAATGCTCTTTTTGAAGGCTTTGATATGAAATCAGATCAGGACATTATGGTTGATGAAGCTATCCGTAATATGACAGAATAATACGATTTATAAGATTTAAATTGACACATTTTGAATAGCTTTTTGTTTGAAAAGAGGAAAAACAATATGATGACAAGAGAAAAATTTGAAGAGGCTTATGATATAGTATCAAAAGTTGCCAGAAATACCGGACTTGTAGAAAGTGAGTATTTCAGCAATCTTACAGGAAACAAGGTTTTCCTGAAACCTGAAAACATGCAGCTTACAGGAGCTTATAAAATAAGAGGAGCATATTACAAGATAAGTCAGCTGTCGGAAGAAGACAGAAAAAAAGGACTTATTACTGCTTCAGCAGGTAACCATGCTCAGGGTGTTGCCTATGCTGCCAAGGCGTATGGTGTTAAGGCTGTTATAGTTATGCCTACTACAACGCCTCTCATTAAAGTGAACAGAACCAAGAGCTATGGAGCTGATGTTATTTTATATGGAGATGTTTATGATGAATCCTGCTCTTATGCACTTAAGCTTGCTGAGGAGAAGGGATATACATTTATTCATCCATTTGATGATCTGGATGTGGCAACAGGTCAGAGTACTGTTGCTATGGAAATACTTAAGGAGCAGCCTTTTATAGATACTATTCTTGTACCTATAGGCGGAGGTGGTCTGGCTACAGGTGTTGCTACTCTTGCAAAGATGCTGAATCCTTCTATAAGAGTGATCGGAGTTGAGCCTGCAGGTGCCAGCTGTATGAAGGTATCTCTGGAAAAGGGTGAAGTAACAACTCTTGATAATGTAAATACCATAGCAGACGGAACTGCTGTTAAAACACCTGGTGAGAAAATATTCCCATATATCCAGGAAAATATAGATGAAATAATAACTGTTGAAGATAGTGAGCTGATAGTTACATTTCTTGATATGATCGAGAATCACAAGATGGTAGCTGAAAATTCCGGTCTATTAACAGTTGCGGCACTTAAACATCTGAAGCCGGAAGGAAAAAAGGTTGCGGCTATCATTTCCGGTGGAAATATGGATGTTATAACTCTTTCTTCAGTTGTTCAGCATGGTCTGGTAGCTAGAAGCAGAATATTCACAGTTTCAGTTCTGCTTCCGGATAAACCGGGAGAACTTGTAAAGGTTTCTCAGATCATTGCAGAGCTGAAAGGAAATATAATCGAGCTCGAACATAATCAGTTCGTATCACTTAATAGAAATGCGGCAGTTGAGCTTATTATTACTATAGAAGCCTTTGGTCCTGAACATAAGGACACTATTATGAAGACTCTTGAAGAAAAAGGTTACAGACCTATAGATAAAAGTCATAAGGCGGTGTTATAATGCGTTTCCTGAGCATAGCAAGTGGAAGCAGTGGGAATTCATATTATATCGGTTCTGAAAATACGACGGTTCTGCTTGATGCAGGTATCAGCATGAAAAGAATCGAAGAAGGTCTGAAGAAGGCTGATCGTTCCTGCAAAGATGTGGATGCTATTCTCATTACACATGAACATAGTGATCATATAAAAAGTCTCGGAGTATTATCCAGAAAATATAATATTCCGATATATGCGACCTACGGAACGGTTGATGGTATAATGACCGTAAATTCGCTGGGTACATTTGATTACAACCTGTTAAAACCTATTCATAACACAGATACTTTTGTTATAGGAGATATCAGAGTAAACACATGTCCGGTTTCCCATGATGCGGCTGATCCGGTATGTTACAGCTTTGAAAATAATAGTCACAAGATTTCTGTGGCTACAGACATGGGAGTATATGATAACAGGATTATAGATTTTCTCAGCGAGAGTGAAGCTATGGTCATAGAATCAAATCATGATATCAGGATGCTGGAGGTGGGACCATATCCGTTCCTTCTGAAAAAGCGAATCCTGGGTGATAAAGGTCATCTATGCAATGAAGCTTCAGGAAATCTAATCAAAGAGATACTCCACGATAAACTTAAGTTTACCCTTCTGGGGCATTTATCAGATAAAAATAATTATCCCGGGCTTGCGTTTGAAACTGTTAAGCAGATAATTGCAGATAACCCGTTCACAAATGATGTCAGGGATTTTGGTCTCGCGGTAGCTTCAAGAGAGCATCCCGGAGAACTCATAGAACTATAAAAGGAGAGAAAAATGGATAAGACAATCATTACAGTAGTTGGAAAAGATACAGTTGGTATTATTGCAAAGGTTTGTAATTATCTTGCAAGTAATAATATAAATATAAATGATATCACTCAGACAACAATGCAGGGATATTTTAATATGATGATGCTTGTTGATACATCAGCTTCCCTTAAGCAGCACGAAGAGCTTTCTGATGAGCTCCTCAGTCTTGGTGAGGAAATTGGTGTACAGATTAAAGCGCAGAAGGAAGAAATCTTCCATATGATGCACAGAATATAGTTAAAAATCGAGGATATATATATGATTACATTAGATGAAGTATTAGAGACAAATGAAATGGTACAGCGTATGAACTTTGATGTTCGTACTATCACCATGGGTATAAGTCTTCTTGACTGTGTTGGAAGTACTGTTGATGAGACTTGTGACAGGATATATGACAAGATAACGACAAAGGCAAAAGATCTGGTCAAGGTAGGTAATGAGATAACTTCTATGTATGGCATTCCTATCGTAAACAAGAGAATATCTGTTACCCCTATAGCTCTTGTTGGTGGCTCGGTTTGTAAATCAGTAGATGATTATGTAAAGATAGCAAAAACTCTGGATAATGCTGCTCATACAGTTGGGGTAAATTTCCTTGGTGGTTATTCAGCGCTTGTTTCTAAAGGTATGACGCCGGCAGATGAGCTTCTTATAGAATCCATTCCAAGAGCTCTTGCAGAAACTGAACTGGTATGTTCTTCCGTAAATTGTGGTTCAACAAAGACCGGAATAGATATGGATGCCGTAAGACTTATAGGAAAGAAGATTAAAGAGGCTGCAGAACTGACAAAAGAAAGAGACAGCTTTGCAACAGCTAAATTTGTAGTATTTTGTAACGCTCCTGACGATAATCCATTTATGGCAGGTGCATTCCATGGAGTAACTGAGGGCGATACTATAATAAATGTAGGTGTTTCAGGACCTGGAGTTGTTAAGACAGCTCTTGAGCAGGTAAGAGGAGAGAGCTTTGAAGTTCTCTGTGAGACCATAAAGAAGACTGCTTTCAAAATTACCAGAGTAGGACAGCTGGTTGCAAAAGAAGCTTCGGCAAGACTTGGTGTTCCATTTGGTATAGTAGACCTGTCACTTGCACCAACACCTGCTATAGGAGATTCAGTTGCGGATATCCTCTGTGAGATGGGACTTGAATATGCTGGTGCCCCAGGTACTACAGCAGCGCTTGCACTTCTGAATGATCAGGTAAAGAAGGGTGGTATAATGGCATCCTCTTATGTTGGTGGTCTCTCAGGTGCATTTATACCTGTATCCGAGGATCAGGGTATGATAAATGCTGTTGAAGAGGGTTCACTTACTATAGAGAAGCTTGAAGCTATGACTTGTGTATGTTCAGTAGGTCTGGATATGATTGCAATCCCTGGTGATACACCGGCTTCAACTATTTCTGGTATCATAGCTGATGAGATGGCTATAGGAATGATCAACCAGAAGACTACGGCTGTACGTATAATGCCTATTGCCGGCAAGAAGGTTGGAGACAGGGCTGTATTTGGCGGACTTCTGGGAGAAGCTCCGGTAATGCCTGTAAATAATTACGACTGTTCAAAGTTTATAGAGCGTACAGGTAGAATTCCTGCACCTATTCATTCATTTAAAAATTAAAACCATCCCTGTCAGGGTATGAGGTTTATATGAAAGCTGAACTTATTATAACTACATATAATTCCAAAGAAGCAATGTTTCTTCTTGAGGAGGGCAGACTTGTAAAAGCCTGCCTTCTTCATAATGAAAGCCTGATTGGAAATATATATACAGCGAAGGTGGCGAATATAGTTAAGTCCATCAATGCTGCTTTTGTTGACGCCGGAACAGGAGATTTTTTATATTATCCGCTGGCAGATAATGAAAGAACTACAATATTTACCAGACATGGTAATTCGGATAAGGTATCACCGGGGGATGAGATACTTGTTCAGATAGCCCGTGATCCAATAAAAACGAAAAAAGGTGAAGCTTCATCAAATATAACTCTGAAGGGTGATTATATAATCGTTAACCGTTCGAATGAGGTCGGTATATCCGCCAAAATTACAGATCAGGAGCAGCGAGAAAGGCTTAAGAAATCTTTAAGTGAGGTGCTAAAGGATTATAAAGATTTAAATGCTGGGGCCATCGTTCGTACTGCAGCTAAAAATGTTCCTGATGAAAAAATAATTGAGGAAACAATAATAATATTATGTAAACTGAGAGACGTTATTCAGAAATCTGTTCATAAAAATGCAAAGGAACTCATTTGTAGAACAGAAAGTGAATATATTGAATTTATTAAAGAAGTAATAGTAAAGGATAAATACGAAGATTTCGAAATCGTTACAGATATAGAAGATAAATATGATGAAATAAATGCGCTTGTCAGAAATACGGATATACCTGGTGGGTATAGTCCGGATAAATCGCTGACTATCAGACTTTTCAGCGATAAAATGACAAATCCGGTAAATGCATTTAATTTAAAATCAAAGCTTGAGAAGGGCATGGCAAGAACCATACATCTGAAGTCAGGTGGTTCTATAATAGTTGATACTACAGAGGCCATGACGGTAATAGATGTTAATACCGGTAAGGCAATAAAAGGAAAAAATACTGAAAAAACTTTTCTAAGCATTAATAAAGAAGCGGCCGAAATGATAGCGAGGACACTAAGGCTTAGGAATATATCCGGAATAATTATAATAGATTTCATAAATATGAAGGATCCTGGAAGTATTCATGAACTGATTGAATATCTGAAAATCCAGGTTTCACAGGATGAAATGAGAGTGAATTATGTCGATATAACCGGCCTTGGACTGGTTGAGCTTACAAGAAAAAAACAGGCCCATCCTTTATCTATAAAGGATTTTGACTAGACACTTCGTATAGAGATACATCATGAAACGTTTTAAAGATAAATATATAGGCGACAGAGCCTTCTATAAGACTCTTTTTGCAGTTGCGCTGCCTATTATAATTCAGAACGCGCTTATGAATTTTGTAAGTCTTCTGGATAATATTATGGTCGGTCAGCTGGGAACTGAGCAGATGTCCGGAGTTGCGATTGTAAATCAGCTGATTTTTATTTTTTATCTGCTGATTTTCGGTGGTCTTTCCGGCGTTGGTATATATACGGCCCAGTTTTATGGAAATAAAGATGATGAAGGTATAAGACAGACCTTCAGATATAAATTCTGGCTTGGGCTGATCGTTACAATTGCAGCAATTCTTATTTTTTTGTGGTTTGGTGATTTTTTCATCAACAAATACCTGAGTGGTACAAGTGACGGTGGTGATCTGGATGCAACCCTCAGGTACGGAAGAGAGTATCTGGGAATCATACTATTTATGCTTCCTGCAGTAACTATAAGTCAGCTATATATAAGTACACTCAGAGAATGTGGACAGACTGTAGTTCCTATGGTTGCCGGGATAATAGCAGTGCTTACGAATCTTGCTCTGGATTATGTGCTTATCTTTGGTAAATTTGGATTTCCTGAACTGGGAGTTGCCGGAGCTGCTATAGGTACTGTTGTTGCCAGATATGTTGAGCTTTTAATAGCGGTCATCTGGTCAGTATGCAACAGAAATAAGCATACTTACTTTAAAGGGATATTTAAAACCCTGCTGGTTCCTAAAGAAAAGGTTATTAAATTCTTTGTTACAGGAACTCCTATACTTATAAATGAGGGACTATGGTCTTTTGGTATAGCACTTCTTAGCCAGGCATACTCACTCAGAGGTCTGAATGTTGTTGCAGGGCAGAATATATCTTCTACAATAAATAACATATTTAATATCATTTTTATTGCCATGGGTGATTCTGTTGCGATAATTGTCGGACAGTATCTGGGCTCAGGCGATATGAAGAAAGCTAAGGATTTTGATAACAAGATAATCGCTACAGCTGTAATCAGTTCGGTTATCATAGGTTCTTTTATGTTTTTCACAGCGCCTCTTTATCCTGAGATATACAATACAAATGATATGGCAAAGCTTGTAGCAACGCATTTTATTATGGTTCAGGCTGCATTTATGCCAAAGGATTCATTCTTACATACTTCTTATTTCACTATAAGAGCCGGTGGAAAAACGATAGTTACATTTCTTTTTGATAGTGTATTTATGCTTGTTTTCAGTGTGCCTGTGGCATATGTGCTGAGCAGATATACAGTGCTGGGACCGGCGACTATTTTTGCACTTGTACATATGGTTGATTTTATTAAGTGTATAGTTGGATATGTGCTTCTTAAGAAAAACGTATGGATGAAAAATATCGTAAAGTAAATTCGTTTTAAATGTGTAAAAATGTATATAAAATCCTATGGTATTATAGTGATATATGTAGTAAAATACTCCTTGAGGGTGTTAAAAGTATCATTATTAATAACGTGAGGTAATTAGGTATGATATCTGTTAACATTTGTAAAAAAAGAGCTTGTAGAAGAGCGGCATGTATTATGCTTGCTCTTCTTATTATTCTTTCAGCCTTTTGTCCGGATATTTCTATGACTAAAGGCTTACTTAACGTTGAGGCGGCTTCGGTTTCATATAACTATGCTAAGCTGCTTCAGGAGTCACTATATTTTTATGACGGAAATATGTGTGGAACGGAGGTTTCTAAAAAGTCTGCATTTTCCTGGAGAGATAACTGCCACACAGGGGATGCGAGTGTAAAAATAAATGGAAAGACCGTAAATGTAAGTGGTGGTTTTCATGATGCAGGAGATCATCTGAAGGCAGGACTTCCACAGGGCTACTCAGCAACTATACTTGGAATAGCCTATATGGAATATAAGGATTCTTTCAAAGAAACCAATTCTTCTGAGCATCTTAAGGTGATAACTAATCATTTTGCAGAGTATTTTGAGAGATGTACAGTACTAAAGGATGATGGTTCGGTAGATTTTTTTGTATATCAGGTTTCTGATGGTGATGAGGATCATAAGAAATGGGAAGCTCCTGAGAAACAGCAGGATGCAAGACATGTTTATTATACGTCAAAGAATAATCCTGCAACCGATGAAGTGAGTGAAGCATCTGCAGCACTTGCACTGCAGTATATAAATTTTGGTGATACAACTGCACTTGATTATTCTAAAAAACTATTTGCCTATGCTAAAGGCTTCGGAGATAAAAAGGTTGCTACAGAAGGACTCTTTGATTCTAGCACAGGAAGCTATCTCTATAATTCCCAATCCTGGGGAGATGACTACGCACTAGCGGCAGCCCTTCTTTACAAAGCGACAGAAGATATCTCCTATAAGAGTGAATTTGATAAGATCAAAAGCACTAATCAGGGTGGCTATAACATATATTCCTGGCTTTCTTGGGATAATGTAAGTGCCCTTGCAGACTTTTATGGAGCTGGTAATAAAGACTCTTTAAAGGTTTGTGCAGACAATATGAAGAAGTCTGATAGCGGTTACAGCTGTCTTCTGGAATGGGGAAGCGCCAGATATAACTGTAATACTCAGATGCTTGGTCTTTTGTATGATAAGGCCAGCGGTAAATCGACCTATAAAAAATGGGCTACCGGTCAGATGAAATATCTGCTTGGAAATAATAAACAGAAGAGATGTTATGTGGTTGGATATAACAGCAGATCAGCAAAGTATCCTCATCATAGAGCAGCTTCAGCATCAAATGATGCAGGAAATGTATCTTCGAATCATCATATACTTCTTGGAGCCCTTGTGGGAGGACCTAAGGATAGTAATGGAAATTATACAGACAGTCAGTCTGACTATCAGTGTAATGAAGTAGCGCTCGATTATAATGCCGGACTGGTATTTGCTGCGGCGGCATTATATAAGGTTCATAAGAATGACGGAACGCCTAAATCACTCATGAACTCAAATGATCTGAAAGGCGTTGAACTCAGGTTTAATTATGGACTTGGAATATCCGGTCCTAAGCTTAAATCAGCAAAGAATAATAAAAAGAAAGCGGTTACGGTTTCCTGGTCAGGTAAAAGCTACGCAGCTTCATATGAGCTTCAGTATTCAACTAAAAAAAGTTTTAAGAAAAAGAAAACTATAATAGTATCAGCCTCCGGGTCTGTCAAAACTGTTAAAAAGAAGATATCGAAACTGAAAAAAGGAAAAACTTATTATTTCCGTGTACGAGCTATAAAACAGACGGATGGAGGAACTGAAAAATCCGGCTGGTCAAATGTTAAGAAGGTAAAAGTTAAGAAATAGCTATGTTAGGAGGGTGTATTATGAGAAAATTTAAATCATTATTTCTTGCAGCTACACTTATTGTTTCCCTTGCTGGAGGAGTAAGAGGTGGCGCTGTTCAAGCGGAGTCATCAATTGAGAGTCCTGCTGCTGAAATTACATTAGGCGGCGCTGTACAACTTGAAATTAATAAATCAGATTATGAATATGTTTCTTTTACTCCAAAAGAATCGGGGGCTTATACATTTTATAGTACAACTGAAAATGAGGATACAGATCCGATGGCAAGCCTTTGTATCAATGAAAGCGAAGATATAGCATTCGGTGACGATAGTTATTCTGATCTTAATTTTTGTATTAATTGTACCCTTGAAAAAGGTAAAACGTATTATCTTGTTGTAAAAGCATGTGAATATGAAGATAAAGATGCTGGTGGAAAAATAACCATATACTGTAAGAACTATTCTGTGGATATGAGTAATGCAGAGTTAGTTAATTGTGAAGTCAAGGGTAATAATATTCCTACGGATTTTTCCTGGGTAGTATTATCTGATGGTGTTACCGAGTACGTGCCTGGAATCGATTATTCTATAGTGGGTACATGTACTGAAAAAGAATATTCAAAAGAAAAACCCACATGGACGAAAGGTATGCCTACTGAACCAGGTGATTATAAGATACGTATAAATGGTCTTGGTGATTATAGTGATATACAGCTGGATCTTTATTTTTACATTCCGCAACCTTTTGCAGATATTAATAATATAAGTTATCAGACTTATAAAGAACCTCTGGATGTTGAACTTCAGGAATGTAAAAAGAATGATGAAGGTGATCTTGAGACACCGGATTGTCTCTTCCTTTTAAGAACTAAAAATACTGGTTATTATAATATTTTAATAGAAGTGTTGGATGAGGTAAAAGAGGGTGAAGAACCATATCTTGGTTTCGCTCTTCTTGATAAAAATGGTTACGAGTTAGATGGATTCGGTTCCTGCGGATTATCTACAAATTGTGATGTACTTCTTGAAGAGGGTGTTACATATTATCTGGATGTATATAGTGATCTTTTAAAAAAGCTAAATGTAAGAGTAAGTGTTAATGGATTAGACGATGTTAAATATGAATATGTTGAGTCTGAAGAATCAGATCCAACACCTACACCAACTAAGGCACCGGAACCAACTGTTACTCCAACTGTAACACCAACGGAAGCACCTACAAATGATCCAACCGGGACACCTACACAACCATCAGATCAGCAGACAAATCCTTCAGCTCCGTCTGTACCTGCTCAGCAGCCTGTTCAGGCTCCGACTCAGGCTGCTGCTGACGCAGCTCTTTCAGTAGGAAGTAAGTTTGTATCCGGAAATTATTCGTATGTTGTAACCTCAGCAAAGGCAGGAGCAGCAGAAGTAAAGCTCAGTAAGAATAATAATAAAAAGATGAAAAAAGCCACTGTTCCCGCAACAGTGACCTATAATGGCATATCTTATAAAGTTACAGCTATAGGTTCGGGAGCTTTTAAGGAAAATAAAAAGCTTACAAGTGTTACTATAGGAGCTAACGTAAAGACAATAGAAAAGGAAGCTTTTAGTGGTGCTTCAAAACTTGGTAAAGTAAAGATTAATTCAAAATCTATAAAAAAGATTGGTGTAAATGCTTTCAAAGGGATAAAAAAGAAAGCAACCATATCCGTACCAAAAGCAAAGAAGAGTGAATATAAGAAACTTCTAAAGAAAGCAAAACTTGCTAAATCAGTTAAAGTAAAATAACGTTACTGGAAATATAAAATCGGGGTAAAGATAATGAGAAAAAAGTATTGGTTGTACTGTATTATCATTGTTATTAGTTTAGGTTTCATAAATGTATTTGGGGGAAAAGTAAATGCTGAAACTGCGACGGTTATAGATCTGAATCAGCAGTCGCCATTTAAGGGCAGAACCTACGAGGATATGGTGGAACATTACTCGGATGCTCTTATGGCTGGAGAAACCTATAATAATAGTAGCAGTGCATCATACTATAAGGTTCCTGCTTCTACTAAAAGCCCTTATGCTCAGGGAACTCTGTCAGATGATACATTACTTAATATGCAGGAAATGACCAATTTCATGAGGTGGCTCACCGGTTCCAATCCTCTGAAGGAGAAATGTGTTAACAGCGATGTTCTTCAGGCTGGAGCTCTGGTAAGAAATTTTGAGTTTAATCATGCTATCAGTGATTCCAGTAAACCTGAAGATATGGATGATGATCTATGGAATTATGGTAAGAATGCTTCTCATAACATCTTAGCCTGGAACTATACACCTGGTGGAGCAATAACCGGTTGGATGAATGAAGGATATAAACTAGCTAAAGGTTCCTGGGATACCTTTGGTCATCAGACTTGTCTCATTAGTCCGACTTATTCAAATGTTCAGTTTGGCTATGCTGGAAACATTGCCATTGGTAAGAAAGTTGCTTCGTCCAATACTAGACTTTCCAAGTTTACTGCATTTCCGGCTCCTGGATATAATCCGAGAGATATAGTAACTCCTGGAGTTACAGGATGGTCTATGTATTACGATACCGCTTCGTATACTGGAACTGCAGCAAATATATCCGTTACAGTTAAAAATGTCACCAAAGGAACGACCTCTTCAAGAAGTAAAGCAGATAATTCAATGACTTTTTCTGATGGAGAAATTCATTTTATTCAGCCTGATGATTATACGGGAAGCTATTATAGCGATACTTATCAGATACAGATAGATGGTCTTATAGATAAAAGTACAAGTAAAGCAGTTACTATTAAATATACTGTTATTTTTTCTGATGTGTCACTGGATGTGGACCAGGTGGTTTCAAGCGTATCATTTGATTTTAATAAATTATATGTATATACAACGATGATGGACGAAGAGTCTCTCAAGAAAGCATCTGTTGTATTAAGTGATAAAGTTACTGTTAAGGGATTAAAAGGAGCGACATGTACTGTTCCTGTAAAGGGTGCATGGAAGCTCGATATGGAAAATGGATATTTTTATAATTCCGTTGATAAATCACTACTTCCTGACAACATAATAGACAGATTTGGAAAATTAGATAAAATAACTATTTCCTTCACAGAGGTGACGGGAGGCTATTCATATGGATCACTTTCGTTTTCACCTTCTAATGTTATTGACGGAGATCCTCTGAAAATATGTGTTTATAGATATATATCTTCAGCTAATAAGGCTAGAGTATTTAGAGTTATATCTAATGATGATGGAAGCTATTCAGGTAAAAAATGGATGGATTCAGAAACTCATGATGATATTGAAGAAACTGGTGTAAAACTATATTTTAAAACTACAGCTGATGTAAAAGATAATGGCGAATACGTTGCTATTTATTACTATCAGTATGGAGCATATCTGGTTTCTTCTTTTAAGCAATTAGAAGTAAAAAACAGACTTATCACTTCTATAAATATAAGTGAAACTGAAAAAACTGTTGATGAGGGAGATGGTTTCCAGCTTACTACAGATATTCTTCCTGTAAATGCTACAGTTAAGACTCTTACATGGAGTTCTGATAATGAAAGTGTGGCAACTGTCGACGAAGAAGGAAATGTAACTACTCATTCTCCTGGAAAAGCAATTATCACAGCAAGTGCTACTGATGGTTCGGATCTTTCTGAAACTTGTGAAGTAAAGGTTATGGGAAGATACGATACACCTGCAGCTCCTGTTTCAGCTGCTTTAAAGGATAGAACTGTAACACTTAAGTCTGTCGATGGCTGTGTATATAAGCTAGGAGACGGAGAGTGGCAGGAATCTGCTTCATTTAGCGGACTTGAACCGGAATCAGAATATACATTCTATATTAAAAAATCAGCGACTGAGTATTATTACGAAAGTGATACTGCTGAATCAACTATAAAAACGCTTTCGCATTCCTGGAATGAAGGTGTGATAACAACCGACCCGGGATGTACAACAAAGGGTATAAAAACATTTACCTGTACTTTGTGTGGAGATACTTATACAGAAGATGTTGATCCACTGGACCATGATTATAGTTCGTGGACTAAGGATGATGTTATAAATCATAAGAAGACCTGCAGCAGATGTAAAGAAGTCGTAAAAGAGAAGCATAACTGGCATGCTATTAATGTAGTAGCTCCGACTTGTACCGAGGATGGCTATACGGAGTATGAATGTACCGTCTGTGGCGCTGAGAAGAATGATGATTATAAAGATATGCTTGATCACGATTTCAGCTCCTGGACAAAGCTTGATGATGATCAGCATCAAAGAATATGTTCCAGAGATAAGGTTGTTGAAAAAGAAAATCATGACTGGGAGGTTGTAGAGACAGTTGCTCCAACCTGCACCGAGGATGGTTATACCAAGTATAAATGTAAATATTGCGAAGCTACAAAAACAGAGTATGATGATAAGCTTGGTCATAATCTTACTGATTGGTCCAATTCTGATTCTGAAAATCATACCAGAGGCTGTACAAGATGTGATTATACAGATTCTGAGGAACATACAGCCGCTGATTCTGTTGAAGAAAATAGAATAGAACCTAAATGTGAAACTAACGGAAACTATGACGAAGTTATCTATTGCTCTATCTGTGGTGGTGAGATTTCAAGGATAAATAGAGTTATAGAAAAAAAGGGACATGATTTTGGTGAGCCTGACTATATATGGGCAGATGATAATTCTACAGTTACTGCAAATAGAGTATGTAAGAATGATTCAAAACATATAGAAGCAGAGACAGTTGTAGCAGATTATGAAGTGATTGACGAGCCTGACTATGAAAATGATGGACTTGGAAAGTATACAGCTACATTTGAAAACGAAGCTTTCATAAAGCAGGAGAAGGAAGTGGTTTTAGCAAAACTTATACCTGAGCCTACTGTAACTGCTACACCTGAGCCAACTGCAACTGTTACTCCTGAAGCGACTGCAACACCTGGACCAACAGGCGGTCCGGATTATACTGTAATTAATCCTGATTCTTCTGAAGTAACACCTACACCTGCTTCTGGAGGACGGTTTGTTTATGATCCATCAACAGGAAAATGGATATACCAAACAGTTGATTCTGACGAGGATATAGAGATAGGACAATGGATCAATCCGGATATTGATACTATTTGGAGTATTTATCCTTCATTAACTCCTGCAAATCCTGATGATCCTTCAAATGTTAGTCAGGAAACAGAAACATATCCTGTTACAGGTCCTCAGAATGTTCCTCTGCAGGTGAGTACTGTAACGACTACAACTGTTGACAGCTATGCATCGGGAACTACTCTTGATGAAGGCGTAACTGTAACTACAGCTGAACAGCTGATAACTACATGTAATTCTGATGAAGGTCCTTCCGGAACTGTATACGGTGAGCTTCAGACATCAATGAAGAAATCTTCTAAGAATTCAATTACTATTAAATGGAAGAAACTATCCGGAACGTATTACATTGTATACGGAAGTGAATGTGGAAGTAATAAATATCAGAAGCTGGCTTCTGTCATTGGAACAAGCTATACCCACAGAAATCTGAAAAAGGGTAAGTATTATAAATATATAGTTCTGGCTGTTCATGGGGATGAAGTGGTATCAGCTTCAAAGGCAGTTCATATAGCTACTAAAGGTGGTAAGGCCGGAAATACAAAATCCATCAAGTTAAATAAGAAGAAAGTCGGACTTAAGGTTGGAAAGACTTTCAAGATTAAAGCAAAACAAAAAAATGTTACTAAAAATACTGTTGTTAAGAAGCACAGGGCACTGTCCTATGAATCAAGTGACGAAGATGTCGCAACAGTAAGTTCCAAAGGTGTTATAAAAGCTGTTGGTAAGGGTGTTACCTATATATATGTATACGCTCAGGACGGAG
>CACZOE010000302.1 GCA_902782695.1 uncultured Lachnospiraceae bacterium
ATATATAGATTACCTTAAGTATCTTATATATAATTTTTTCTTTTTTCTTTACCACGAAGATTATATATAGGCATAGGACTGCAAGCAGTACCGGTACCGCAATAATCAGTGGCACAATGGGTTTCGTTATCATAACCTTATCACCAGTCCCGTAACAAGCATTAAACAAACTGAAATCAGAAGAACTATGGTAAACTTCTGCGGCTGATCATTTACCTTTGTAATGGTAACCTCCTCAACCTCGAGAGCTTCCTCTCTTTCTATGTCCCTGACAATATCCTGGACTGAAAGATTTTCACTCTGCTTATAGTATTTTCCACCCGTTCTCTGAACTGCTGAGCTGAGACCCTGTTCATCATCCTGATAATTGGTTGTATTCATCCAGCTCCAGTTTTCCTGATTTGGAAATATACCAAATACTTTTATATCATTCTTTTTACAAAGATCAGCAGCCTCATCCAGTTCTACCAGAGGTTTCTGCAGATCTTCCTGTGAGTTATCAGTCGAGAGGATAATGATTCTGGTTCTATCCTCTTCTTCAAGTCTTGGAAAGCTGTACATACATGATGCCAGACCTTCTCCAATCAGAGAACTACCTTTCTGATAATTCTTCACAAGTGTTCCGGCGTCATAATAGTCAAGCTTTTCCTGAAGTTCCTGTAACTCATCATAACTGTCATAATCATACTTGAGCATACCTGTATTTGGATCATAATAGGTATCCATATACTGCTTCTGGAGAACGAAGTACTCCTTTATCTCCTCCAGCTTGCTCTTCACGAAATCATAATCGTCAGTCATAGGAACATAGAGTACTGATGAGGTATTAAATATGCATATACCAAATCTGTCACCATCAAGTCCGTCTACAACCGCCTCAAGATTTTCAACCAGTTCATAGTTCAGTTCAAAAAGCGAATAAGAAACATCCATGCACAGGAAAATATCACGCTTCTTGGTACCATTGCTGACTGTTTCTTTTTTTGCAGGTCTTGAAACAAGAACCAGGGAAGCCACCACGCTGGCAACTATACATACCTCCATAACTATGGATAAAACTGTATAGAGTTTTTTTCTGGTCTTGTAGGCATCCAGATTTTTCACAAAATAGGTATTGGCTGCCTTTATACCGCCCTTATATTTATTTTTTGTTTTTAATACGTGCATTACTATGATAAGTACTGCCAGTATTGGCAGACCGATCTTAAGTACACTCGGATGAATAAGATGCATCTTATTTCCTCCATCCTTCTATAAGCATTCTGGTTTTAAGTATAGACTGTCTTGCATCTGTCCTGGTTTCTCTGGCAAACTCCGGCTCATAATACTCTTTAACCAGTTCTGTCAGTTGAGGAATATTTACAGCTCTGATTTCAGTAAGAGTATATCTTTCAACATTTATACCGGTTACATCCCTGACAAACATTCTTATGCAAAGACTCATTTTCTGATATGCCTGTCTTACAGTAATACGTCGATTCATAAGGTCTCTTTCAATATAAACCAGCTCGCCTATGTATTTTTTCTTTTTACCTTCCAGTGTAGCTTCAGTAATTTTCTTCAGTCTGATCTGCTTTTCCTTCTTAAGCCGGTCTCCCAGTTTCTTCCGGAAATATACCTGCATGAAGATAGCTGCTGCCAGCAGTATCACAGCCAGAATCGGCCAGATGATCATATACTGAAACGGTGCCTGTAACTCTACGGTTGTTTCCATCTCTAATCCTTTTATACGTCATTCTTATGTTTTTCAAACAGCTCAACGACTCTGTCTACCACCTCTGACTCCTTACTTACGGAGACTCGGCTTATCTGATATCTCTTATATATCTCACTGACACGCTTCAGACGTTTCTTTCTGTCCTCTACCTCAGCAGTATGAAGCTTCTTATCGCCCAGCATGTAGTCCATCTCATATCCGCCCTTATCCAGATCAAAAAGTCTGTTTCCGGTGAGATAAGCATCCTCGATATTTACTACCAGCACATCATTTCTAACGGTCAGCCTTTTCATGAGATTATCATTTAATCTGGCTTCTCCATCCATATCTGTGATGATAAATATGATCATTTTTCTTCTGATATTCTCAGATACATATTCCAGTGTTTCATTCAGAGGTTTTGATTCCTCGTCCCTGAGACACTTGTCATATCTGATAAGAAGATTTTCCAGATGCTGGTTTCCGGATCTGAAGAAACTGAAATCATAGCCCTGATCCGTACTTGTTAGAAGCGCATAGTCATCACCATGGTTATTGATGAGATAACTGATGGTTCCGAATACATTTAGTGCCACATCCGTCTTCTTTTCACCGGCATCTGTATCGCCCTGGAATTTCTTTCCGGAATCACAAATAAAGAGAATGTTGTGTTTTTTCTCAGCAATGTACCTTCTGATAAGCACTCGGCCGGTCTTGGAGGAAGACTTCCAGTCTATGTCCTTGACACTGTCACCATAAACATACTCTCTTAAATCATCAAAATCGAAACTGCGTCCACGATATATAGAACCGAATTCTCCATCCAGAACATTTGAAGTTTTTTTACGTGTATATAGCGATATTGTAGCCTTGATTTTGGCCAGGTAATCGTAATCCATACTTTCCCCCTGTTATGGAGTCTGGATAGCTCCTACTATTTTATCTATGATAGTCTCTTCTGTTACACCGTCTGCAATTGCAGCATAGTTAAGCTCAACTCTGTGACGAAGCACCTGATGACGAAGCAGCTTGACATCGTCCGGTGTCACATAGGTTCTTCCATAGATAAGAGCTACAGCCTTAGCTATTTTCATAAATGCAATAGATGCTCTCGGGCTGGCACCCATTTTAACATAGCGGCTGAGTTCCTGAGGAAGTACCTTCTCTGAATGTCTGGTAGCATCAACTATAAAGGAAATGTATTTCTTTACAGAATTATCTATATATATTTTCTCAGCAATAGTCTGAAGATTATCTATATCCTTGATGTTTAGAACCGGCGGAGTTCTTTTAATTGCTCCGGATTCTATACGATTAAGAATCTCTGTTTCCTCATCAGGAGTTGGATATGTAATCTTCTCCTTAATAAGGAATCTGTCTGTCTGAGCTTCTGAAAGAAGGTAAGTACCCTCCTGCTCTATAGGGTTCTGGGTAGCTATAACAATAAATACATCCCCAGGCATTGTATAGGTTGAACCACCGATGGTAACCTGTCTCTCCTGCATGGCCTCAAGCATGGCACTCTGAGTTTTTGCACTCGAACGATTTATCTCATCGAGAAGTACAAAATTAGCGAATACAGGTCCAAGAGTAGTGTCGAACTGTCCTGTCGACTGATTATACACCTGGGTACCTATGATATCACTCGGAAGCAGATCCGGTGTACACTGGATACGTGAGAATTTACCATTCACTGCATCCGATATAGTTTTTGCAGCCGTTGTTTTTGCAAGTCCCGGAACAGATTCTATAAGGATATGACCGTCTGCAATGATTGATGAAACAAGCGCAAACTTAAGGTTCTGCTGTCCAACCACCTTACCATCGTAATAATCTGAAAGCTTCTTAATCGTTTCCTGTGCATAGGTAAACTCTTCCTGGGTTATTCCTGATGCACCTGTTCTGTCCATAAATTTTTCCATTTTCCTCTTGTCTCCTGCTACTTATTATTTCTTTTTTTATCTCGTTTCTGTTTCTCTGCCTTTTCTTTTTCGGCCTTCTGCTTCTCTGCCTTTTCCTTTTCGGCCTTCTGCTTTTCGATCTTCTGCTTTTCTGCCTTTTCTTTTTCAGCTTTCTGCTTCTCTGCCTTTTCCTTTTCAGCTTTCTGCTTCTCTGCCTTTTCCTTTTCGGCCTTCTGCTTTTCTGCCTTATCCTTATCGGTCTTGCTCTTCTTCATTTCCTTAGCAACATCCTCAAGAGATACAGGAAGCGGAGTCATGATAGGCTCGATATATTGTGACTCATAATAATGATATAGTGCCTTATATTCTTCGGCATGCATATCATTTGTGTGTCCATGCATTTCATCAAACTCATCATCTCTTCTGATTTTCTTGGTTACATGAAGAGATACATTTGCAGCATGACCAGCTATTCTCTCAAAGCTATTTACTAGATCGAACAGGGATACACCACCTTCGATACTACAGATACCATCCTGAAGTCTCTGAACATGGTGAGACTTGATTATTTCCTTCAGCTCATCTATAGCCTCTGACAAAGGTTCTACCCTGACTGCCAGATATATATCATCATTTATAAAAGAATTAATAGCTGTTTCTATAGTGTACTTAACCGCTAATATAATGGTCTCAACCTCTCTATGACCATTTGGTGAGAAATGTATATCTTTCTCATTTTTATCCTGGGCAACATAGGCTATATTCATACAATAGTCACCCATTCTTTCAAAATCACCTATACTGTTAAGTATCTCATTTACAGTAAGCTTATCATCACTTGTAAGACGCTTTCTGTCGATTCTCACTATATATGCAGAAAGTGCGGTCTCACATTTATCTATGAAACTTTCATTTTCTTCCATCTGTGGAAGGATATCTTCACTGTACTGATAAATCATATCAGTTGCCATTCTGTAATTATCCAGTATACACTCACCCATTTTAGTTATAAGGGCTTTACACTGTTCAAGTGCTATAGTTGGTGTATTAAGAAGCATATCATCCAGTTTCGACAATTCGGCATCAGCAGTACTGACCTGTTCTTCGCCAACCACCCGTTCAGTAAAGTCTGAAACCTTCTCTGAGAAAGGTAGAAGGATAACACTAGTAAGCAGGTTGAAAAGCAGGTGAATGGTGGCTATGCTACCTCTGTTAACCAGATTGCCCATAAAAGGAAGTCCTATAGTGTGTTGAAGCAGGTAAAGGAGAATTGAAAAGAATACTGCTCCAAAAATATTATAGAATACATATCCAACAACCAGTCTTTTCGCTGTCTTATTTGCACCGATACCACCCATGATGGTTGTGGAACATTTTCCGACATTCTGTCCTATGATTATCGGAATAGCCACAGCATAGGATATGGTTCCTGTTGCTGAAAGAGCCTGCAGGATACCAACGGAAGCACTGGAACTCTGAAGTATTACAGTTATAACTATACCTGTCAGAATACCAATAAACGGATTCTCAAATGAGGTGAAGAAGGATTGGAACTTCTCTGATTCTCTAAGCGGGGCAAATACCTTTTCCATGAGCGTCATACCATAGAAGAGCATTCCCAGTCCTACCAAAATTCCGGCTACATTCTTGGCTTTTTTACTCTTTGCAAAAACGATTATGAAAGCGCCCAGTCCTACCAGCATAGGTGCAAAGGAGGATGGTCTAAGCAGCTGAAGTACGATATTATCAGTTCCTATATCTCCAAGACGGAGGATCTGAGCAGTGACCGTACTACCCAGGTTTGAACCGAAAACCACCGGCATGGCCTGAGCCACCTTCATGATTCCGGCATTTACAAAACCTACCAACATTATCGTAGTTGCCGCAGAACTCTGGATGATAGCGGTCACACCCACGCCAAATCCCCATCCTTTAAGTTTTCCGACACCTTTCTTTCTACTTGTAGTTACCTTCTCCAGAATCCTTTCCAGACCGGAACCTGTCAGTTTTTCAAGAGAGGAACTCATATTACTCATACCGAAGAGAAAAAGGCCTATTCCTCCGAAGAGTTGTAAAATATCTAAAATATCCATAGATTTTCCTTCCTACCAGTTTCTCTCATCAAGTGGTAAGTATTCCTTATGTGTACCCACATATTTGTATGCAGGTCTTATAATCTTTCCATGATTTGCCAGTTCTTCTATTCTGTGTGCTGACCATCCTGCCATACGGGCTATGGCAAACATTGGGGTGAATAATTCTACCGGGATCTTTAGCACTGAATAAACAAATCCGCTGTAAAAATCCACATTTGCGCACACAGGTTTATGTACATTTCTGTTCTTCGTAATAAGTTCTTTTGCAATTCTCTCAACTCTGTCGTAGAGTTCAAATTCTTTAATGAAGCCTTCTGCTTCTGACAGTTTTCTGGCAGCCTCCTTCAGAATGATAGCTCTCGGATCTGAAATGGTATATATGGCATGTCCCATTCCATAGATAAGTCCCATTCCATCAAAAGCCTTTTTGTTCAGGATTTTTGTCAGATAAGCCTTTATCTGAGCATCGCTTTCCGTGTCTTCTACATTTGCCTTCATATCAGCCATCATCTGCTGTACCTTCAGATTTGCACCACCATGTCTTGGTCCCTTGAGCGATCCAAGCGAACCGGCAACAGTTGAATAAGTATCCGTTCCCGTGGTCGTTATAACGTGCGTCGTGAAGGAAGAGTTGTTACCACCACCATGTTCTGCATGAAGCACCAGACAGATGTCCAGCACCTGTGCCTCAAGCTCCGTAAATGTAGGATCCGGTCTGAGAAGTCTAAGTATATTTTCTGCTGTAGACAGCTCAGGCTTCGGTCTGTGGATGATAAGGCTGGAATCCATAAATTTATGTCTGTAACTCTGATAACCATAAGAAGCTATAACAGGAAATCTCGCAATCAGACTAAGGGACTGTGCCAGTACATGGCCAACACTGATATTGTCCGGATCATTATCATAAGAATAGAGTGTCAGTACACATCTCTGAAGTACATTCATTATATTACGACTTGGAGCCTTCATAATGACATCTCTGTTAAAATTATCTGGAAGAGGTCTCATTTGTCCGAGAATCTCCATGAAATCCTTCAGCTCAGACTCTGTTGGAAGCTCACCAAAAATCAGAAGAAAAACAGTTTCTTCAAAACCATGCTTACTGCCATGAAAACCTTTCACCAGTTCATTTATATCATAACCCTGATAGAAAAGTTCTCCAGGTATAGGCACTCTTTCATCTCCGTCAATCCTGAAACCGGAAACATCCGATATCTCTGTAAGTCCGGTAAGGACACCACGTCCATCCGAATCTCTGAGTCCTCTTTTAACATCATATTTTGAATAAAGGTTCTGATCTATCCGGGCCTTCTTATCCATCATATCTATGTATTTATCTGACAGCTTTTTAAATTCAGAGAATGAATCCATACTATTCCTCCCGTAATGAGTTACATTTCTATTATATACTTCTCAAATGCATTTACTACTCTGGTTTTCTTATAAACGTCCTCGCGCTTATGTGTACGTCCATAGTTCAGGTGAACATGGCCATGCACAAAGAGCTTTGGTTCGTATTTATCCATAATGGTCTTAAAACACTCAAAGCCTTTATGGGGCATATCGTCGCCATCGTTTATTCCGGCGGCTGGAGCATGAGTCAGAAGGATATCTACCCCCTTCTTTCTCCATATCTTAGGCTTCAGCTTGTAATATCTATGCCTCATTTCCTTTTCTGTGAACTGGAAATGACCATAATTATAACACATACTTCCACCAAGTCCCATAATTCTCAGCCCATTATATTCGTAAATATCATCATCTATGCATATACAGCCGAGGGGCGGTGTTTTCAGATATTTTGTATCATGATTTCCATGTATGTAAAGAATCGGTACCTTGGCAAAATTCGCAAGGAATTCCAGGTATTCGTGAGAAAGGTCGCCAGCTGATAGAATCAGATCAATGCCTTCCAGCTTACTTTTCTCAAAAAAATCCCAAAGATATTTAGATTCTATATCAGCTAAAACTAGAATCTTCACTCTTCCGTTCCTTTCTTAACACCTTTCATTTCAACTATTTCCTGAGCATTTTCTGCCAGTTCCTGAATCTCAGGTATAGAACCTTCGACATTTTCTGCCAGCCAGTCCATTTTTATTATATCTTCTATATCGAGACCATTTTTTCCTACCAGCTCTCCGCTCTGGGAATATATCTCTCCGTCAAAGGTATGAAGCCTGTCATCTATGATAAGTCCACGCATAATATCTACAAGTCTTCTTGTTCCGACAGGAACTCTTTCGGATAATATTATGTCAACCACACCTGCGGTAAAGCCCCACCAGTAATTGATAGGCTTGCTCTCCTTTTCCAGGCTGTCGCTGTCCCAGCCACCAGTCAGAATCATATTTATCAGTTTCTCATACATGATTCCCCAGTTATAAGTGGCTATGGTCATATTTGTGATCTCGCTGTCATTGATTCTGTAGAGACCGAATCTTCTGGAAGCCTTATTCGGCGTAATGAGATCCTGGTCGGATACAAAATCTATATTTTCCTTGTATAGAGATCTGTATATCTCGTCTGTATCACTGTTCTCCTTAAGGGTACTCCATTTAAGTACTACCTTCGCATAAGGATTAACCATTTTAGCTCCAAGGGCAAAGGCATTTATATTTGCTGTTACTCCGAATATCGGATAGTCCGCCAGATAACATATACGGTTGGTTTCCGTAAGCGAACCTGCCACCATTCCGGAAAGGAACTTAGCCTCGTATAGTCTGGCATCATATGTTCTGATATATCTGTGAGAAGTATTTAGTGAACAGTTAAGTATCTTGACATCCGGATACTTAATGGCACATTTCAGACTGGCATCAACCAGTCTGGTGGTTGTGGTAAATATTACCTCCACCTTCTCATTTTCTATCAGCTCTTCGATGGCATTAATGGCATCTTCCTCAGTAGCTGCAGTGGTTATTTTTAAGGTCGTTATCTTGTCTCCAAAAACTTCTTTGATATGATTTCTTCCCAGTTCATGACCATACAGCCAGTCAGACTGAACAGGGTCACGGTCAAATATAAATGCAACCTTCAATGGTTTTGAACTGGTAGGTTTCGGTGTCAGCAGCTGGGAGATCACATTTTTCTTTTCCTCAGGTGGATCAAGAGATACATTTACAGTATACTGCTCGTTGATTACCTGGAATTCCTGCCACATGGAGGAAATCGAACTCTGCATTTCATCGATGCCCATATCGCATACCACATCGAAACTTTCAAGTTCTATAAATGCAAGAAATGCATCTCCGGTGGTGATATTTACAAGATTCTCCCCACCTTTTTTCTTAAAACTCTTTTCAAATCTTCTATAAGCTGCCTTCAGTTCAAGAAGTGTATCATCACTCCAGATTATGGAATAATCCTGTCTTTTGGCAGCACCGGTTCCATCAAGACTGTCGCCGCCCGCACTTACGTCTGATATTACCGGTTCATCTCCAAGGGTGCCACCATGCTTAGGAGCGCTGCTCACAGCATCTATCAGTCTCTTATAACTTCCTTCATGGGTGAACCAGATGAAATTCACTCCGGTTTTTCTGTTAAAATCCATGAATTCATAATATATTTTTATCTCTGGATCATCTGTAAGTTTCGGAATCTTTCTGGTCACAAATGCCGGTATGGAATCAGCCCGGAAATATTTAAGCACACTGACTCTTTTATTTCCCTCGACCACATAATAATAATTCAGATATTCGTATACTTTAATGGCATCTCTTATACCCTCTGAGAGATGGGCATCGGCAAGAGACGACCACTTGGAAGCAAACTCTGTATTCATCTCCATAAGTGGCATGAAGTTTGCTGCGAAGGCCTGGGTACGACCGGCGGTACTGGTTCCGACAACCCGGTCCAGTGGAATATCCACCAGTCCCAGACTCACATCATTTACTATGTTATCCTTTTCGATGATATCATCAAGCACAGGAAGATAAGGGTAGCGTCCCTTGGAGACGCTGGCCTTATATGATTTACTTCCCATCTTTTTTGCTTTTTCATATAAATCGAATGACATTTGTTAACCCTTTTAACCTTTTTGACTATTTAGTCTATAGCTTACTTATTCCTGAACGCTTTGCTTCATCAGCAACTGCCTTTGCAACTGCCTTTGCAACCTCTTCATTAAATGCATCAGGAATGATGTATTCTTCATTTAATTCGCTGTCCTTTACTATGGATGCTATTGCTCTCGCAGCAGCCTCCTTCATAGGCTCAGTAATAGCTCTTGCTCTTGCATCAAGTGCACCTCTGAAGATTCCAGGGAACACCAGAACATTGTTTATCTGATTTGGAAAATCTGAACGTCCGGTAGCTATGATTCTAGCGCCACCACGTTTTGCCTCATCCGGCATTATTTCAGGAACAGGATTTGCCATAGCAAATACTATCGGATCAGAAGCCATAGTTTTTACCATTTCTGATGTAACAAGTCCAGGAGCGGATACACCGATAAATACATCCTTACCCTTTATAACATCAGCAAGACTTCCTGTTTCTTTATCTCTGTTTGTTATAGCAGCAATCTCCTGCTTTGCAGGATTCAGTCTAGGATCTCCATCTACAAGGGCACCCTTTGTATCCACCATAACTACATTTCCTATACCAAAGCTCATGAGAAGCTTGCAGATAGAGATTCCTGCTGAACCTGCTCCACTTATAACTGCATTAATATCTTCCCACTTCTTTCCAACTATTTTAAGAGCGTTCATCATTCCTGCTGCAACAACTATGGCTGTACCATGCTGATCATCATGAAATACAGGAATATCCAGTTCTTCTTTAAGTCTTCTTTCAACCTCAAAGCAGCGTGGCGCTGATATATCTTCCAGGTTGATTCCGCCAAAGGATGGAGCCAGTCTCTTTACTGTCTCAACTATCTCATCAGTATCCTTTGTATCTATACAGATAGGGAATGCATCTACATTTCCGAACTTTTTGAAAAGCACTGACTTACCTTCCATAACAGGAATTGCTGCCAGAGGACCTATATCTCCAAGTCCCAGAACTGCTGTTCCATCAGATACAACAGCTACTGTGTTGGCTTTAAGTGTATACTTATATACATCATCCGGATTCTCATGAATCTTTCTACATGGCTCTGCAACGCCTGGGGTATAAGCTGTTGAGAGATCATCCTTTGTCTCAAGAGGCACCTTAAGGCTGACTTCCAGTTTGCCGCCTGCCTCCTCGTGCATTTTTAAACTTGCCTGATTGTAATCCATTTATTTTTCCTCCTTATATATCTAAAACAGCGTCATCTGCTCTCCCATCTGTTTGTTCTCATATTTCCGCTTATACAGACGGAGCTGTTTTGTATCAAAAAGTTTGCCACTGGAGCTGATGATTTCTCCCAGATGTTTTACTGTCTCCTGACAGTTTCTTATATACATTTCTCCTGTAGCTTCATACTGGGAAATGAACCTGTCGTATTCTTCCGGGAATCTCTCCTTGAACTGCTGATAGAAGAAGTCTCTCACTGCATTTCTTACCATCAGTCTTCCTTCTGAGAGGTCTATGCCAGGGATATCGTATCTGATCAGCCTGTCAATCATCTCAGCCAGCTCATTTTCATCATCATTCACAAATGGAATAAGAGGATCCAGTCTCACTATTACTTTTATTCCTTCGTGGCTCAGAGTTTCTATCACCTCAAACCTTTCATCCACTGTCATGGTTTCTTCGCCATCTATCAGACTTAGTTTGTCATCATCAAGTGTAGGCAGGCTTATCTCAACCACTGCCTTCGTTTTGGCCGCTATACCACTCAGTATATCAAGGTCTCTCAGTACTGCTTTCTGATAGGTATTTATTATAACACCATAGTCATAATATTCTATGATTTTAAGACATTTACGAACCAGTCCCAGTTCCTCTTCATGGGAATTATAGGGATCTCCCAGATTGCCAAGAAGAATCATACCCTTGCTGCGCCTGGATTTAAGCGCACCTGCCAGAAGCTCCGGAGCATCATATTTGACGCCTATTTCCATAGGATCTCCGTCTCTTATCTCTGTCAGGAGTATGCTGTTCTCGGTCCTGCCAACATAGATATTTAAACCGTTCTGCGGTGTTAATACATTTTTACTTTCAACTCTGTACATAATGTGATTCTAAATAAAGTCAAAGGACTGCTGTTCATAGTCAAGGTCCTTATACTCCAATTCTTCCCCTTTGGTTTTGCTGCTGAAATGAGTTACTACCGTAGTTGTTCTCTTTCCGGTCATCTGCTGACCAAGCACATAATTAATATCAAATCTTCCTGTTATCTCAGGTGTTGCTCCACGGGCCGGAACGATCAGCTGACAGTTATTTTCTGCCAGAAGACTGAAGATTGGCTCCCAGATATATATATCCTTTGCAGCACCAAATGGATTATCAATAAATAATGTCTTTGATCTGTCATGACCATCTGTAGAGGCATACATTCCGGATATATAATTGATTATAGAGATCAGGAACTGTATATAGATACCCTGCGACTGTCCTGTACTTCCGACAGCCTCTTCATATCTGAGATATCTGCTCTGTTCTCTGATTCTTTCTCTCTTATAAAGCATCAGCTTTATCTTCGACATATCTGTTACGATAACTGAGAACAGCTTCTTCATGGACAGACTGGCATTCAGGAACTTCTGTTTGTCACTGTCTGTCTCCTTCTTATCCATTTCCTCTACTATAGAATCAATGAACTCTGACATTCTGTCCTTAATGAACTCATCCTTTACATATGGTATCGTCAGCTTTATCATCTGAAGCTTCTGTCCATCCATAGTAATCTCTGAAAGTCTGCTGAGTTTATCCAGTTCAGACCTTACATCCAGACATCTCTCGATACATTCCTCGATGAAGCTGTCCTTCAGTTGTTCCATACCCACCAGACTCTTCTCGACTCTTTCTTTCTCAAGAGATACTATACGTGAAACCTCGCTCAGCTTCTCTATCAGATTATGAGCCTGGGCTGCCGTCTCTGGAACCTTTGTATCATCCCGGATGGAGCCGGCCAGCTCATTAACATTCATCTCCATTAATGAATCATAAACCTTCAACTTTACCTTCATGGTATCAGCCTTGGCTCTGTCTATATCCTTTGCCAGCCTGTCGTGAGCCAGCAGAGTTCTCTCAAATATATCGCCTATGGAAACTGTATCAGCATAAGGAACCATTTGAGTTATGTCAACCGATTCACCATCCACGATACGCTTCGACATTTTGAGAATATCATCATTATCATCCATCTCCTTTTTGTAGGAGGACAGCTCTCTTCTTGCCTTATCGAGTGTGTCTCTTCTGATAATGATTTCTTTTTCTTTTCCTGACACAGACTCTGTTATCTGCTGAACAGAAATGATTTCCGCAGAACCGGCTCTATAGCTGTTTACCAGTTCCTTACTATCTTCACCATATTTTTCAAAGAATCTGTTTCTTGCATACTCGATACTTCCCTCCAGCTTTGCAAGTACATTTTTCTTTTCAGACAGCCTGCCGGAAACTAAATCGCTCTTACGTTTCAGTTCATAACAATTATTTCTTATCTCGCTGATCAGTTCATCCGTGGAAGACTTAAGGCTTCCCTCAGCATCACGGGTACGCAGCTCATCAAGAGATACTCCCAGCTCGCTTATAACAGCTTCCTGTCTTCTTACATTTCCTATCAGAGTGTTCCTGAGAAGTTTCTCCTTCTCTATCGACATTCTACCCTCAGACATATCTCCGAGAGCTCTTTCAAAGATTACCTCCAGCTCACTGAGACTCTGGTCCATATCTTCATAGCTGCTGCCTTCCACATAATACATGGAAAATCTGTTGTCCCATTTGCTTCTGATGGTTCTTATCTCATTCTTAAGGGTTTCTTTTTCATCCTTATCCTGAAGAACGGCTAGCCTCAGTTCCTCCGCTTTCTTTTCCAGCATCTTTATACTGTCACCAATCTCACGTCTTCTTCTTTCAATCTCAGAAACCTCTTTTCTGAGAAGAGAACTTTTTCCGGTTATATCACGAATCTCTTCCAGAAGTTTTATATCCTTATTCAGACTTTCTATTTTACTGTCAGCCTGAGACACCGCTTCTTTACTCTTTACGATAGCAAGTTCGTAGAAGCCGATGTCATCCCCCAGTTTGGAAAGTCCCTTCTTTATTTCCTCCAGGTCATTTAATGTCTGGTTCCTGTCATCACTTACAGTATCAAATCCCTTATCCATATAGAGATGAACAAAATCCAGATCCTCCCTCAGAGTTTCAAGCATGGATTCACCAATCCTTACATCCTCCCTGAGTCCGCTCATTTCTGCCTCAAGCACATCCAGACGATTTCTCTTCGTTGTCAGACTTGTGTAGAATTCCTTAGGCCTTCTGACAAATGTAACACCCTCGGATAATTCTATGCTGACTTCATCCAGACTATCCCAGTCATAGAGCAGTATCTCTTCATCGATATCCATATCCTTAAGACCGGTATCCTCTGAAAGACCATCCAGGTCTTTTACCACGATACCATAAGGAAGTCCCGGAAGCCTGTCCAGTATGTCCTCCTGCATCTCTTCCGGAAGGCTTGAAACGTAGTCCATTCCGAACATACTATCCTTGCCATGTCTGGTTACGATATAATCTATCACCTTTTCTACACCACGCGTAGGTGCTATAAGGCGTCCATCATTTATCTCATTTATCTTCTTCTCACAGGCAGTCAGCTCCTTCTTCTTTTCATAGAGCTTAAATGTATCTGCCGTGATTTTGTCTCTCAGACTCTTTTCTGTCTTTTCCACCGGTGAATTCTTATCACCCGTATATATAGAGCTGACAGACTTCATTTTTGTCTTTACAGTTTCGTACTCCTCAAGTCTTCTGTCCAGCTCCTCCAGGAGTATTTCTGTCTGTGTTTTTTCAGCCAGAAGCTTATCTCTTTCAGCCTCAGCCTTTGACAGAAGTTCTGCATTTTCCAGAGATGCAGCCTGACTCTGCTGTGAGCTTTCACTGGCTTCAGTGATTTCTCTTCTGATACTTTCTATCAGTTCTGCAGCATCTCCCAGCATAGGCTGTGACAGTTCTTCCTGAAGCACACGGCAGCTCCTGTCCATGCCGCTTATATCCTTCTCTATATAGTCCTTCCTGTTTTCAAGAACAGCCACTTCTGTATAAGCCTCAGAAACAGCCTTGGACTTTTCGTCACTATTCTTCTGAAGAGCCTCCAGACTAAGCTCCAGCTCAGCCAGCTTCTTCTCATCCTTTTTTATCTGTTCCTCCATCTTATTATAAATGGCGGCAACAACTCTGTATATGTCAGAGGAATCATCAGACCTGTCCTGTCTCTCAGTATCCAGCTGTCTCAGTTCATTTTCAGCCTCTTTAAGAACCATATATTCCTTAGCAGCCAGTCTGTCTCTAAGAAGACTTTCCTGCATAGTAATATCCTTGTCCAGTTCCTTCTTCTCAGCCGCTATACGGTCTATCTCTTCCTTATGACCTTCCTCTGCAAGGATGTCCTTCATAAGCTTCAGAAGCTCCAGCTGTTTCTCACTATTAATCAGCTCCTGTTCACCTCTGGTTACAGCATTTTCCAGCTCTTCAACCCTGCCCAGGCTTCTCTCTTTCTCATTACGTAATGTAACAAATATCTTACCAAATTCATTAGCATTTTTTTCCTGCTCAAGATACAGGTTCATAAAGGATCTGATTCTCTCAGTAAGAAGCTCCAGCAGTTCTCTTTCGTAATCATAAAGCTTTATATCCTTCTTCTTTTCAGACAGAGTTCTCAGCTCCTCCTGAATGGTCATAAGCAGGCTGGCAGTACTCTTTGTCTTGTCAGTCTCCCTGCTGGTCTTAGTGATATAAGCCTTCTCTATAATCTCCTCGATCAGAAGGTCCTCTATTACTCTTCTGGTGGTCTTGTAATGTGACTCGAAATAGGTTCTTACATGACCCTCGGTTTTATTGATACCTCTGACGATTTCCCAGTGACTCTCGAAAAGTCCGTAGCCAGCTATGAACTTCTGATACTCACCCTTTCTGTCAAATACATAGACCAGCATATTCTTATCGTTTCTGGCCAGATCATGCAGATAGTTTCTGAGCGCTTTATAGGATATATGCTCGTTATCCTTTTCAAGCGGAAGATTTATGATATCATTCTTGTTGTATTCCCTGTAAAAGAGAACATAATTGAAATATTCTATCTCGGCTGTGCCATCTTCTCTTTCTTCCTCAGAGCCCGAAGCTTTTTTAGCCGCAAACCCTGTAGTCATATATCTCATGCCATCCTTCACATCCGGAGCATCCAGCTTCCATTCTATCAGCGAATGAATGACAGTATTACTCGGATCCCTGAAAAGCTTCTCTATAGGCTGCTTGTCATCCAGAGTACAGTTCGGTATCAGATTCTGCATTAAAAGCAGCATAAGAACACTCTTACCACCTCCATTTGCAAGGTCGTAGAGTGTATTTCTTCCGTACATTCTCATGGAGAAATCATCATACCCCTGAGTTCCGAAATTATATTTTACGTTATTTACTCTTATACGGTTAATACTTGGCACTTTATTACCTCCATGTGACACGGAATGATTCTTCTGGCATTTGATGTATTATCTTTTCTCCGGTCACATTTTGTCGCATATCCTTTTATCTCGTTTTCTGCCTCATCAGCTTTCTGCTTTGTTCAGACTCTCATAGATCAGACTTCCGTTATCCTCGAAATAATTCTCAGCTATGGCATGAAATCTGTCTGTAGGGTAAAGCCTGTCATCTACATTTGTAAATATTCCTTCACTGCCCAGCAGATTTGAGGTCAGCTTCACATATCCCATTTTTGATCCTCGGGATGCCTTATTTCTGTCCTTATCCTCAGATATCATTGGCGGAAGGCTGTCCCAGAGAACTGCCACATCCTTGAAGGAACCTGTGTCATTATCAGTTTCGGACAGCGATACCATGTCGCCTCCGAACTGCTTCAGATCTGCAGTCACTGCTTCGATAAGTTCATCTACTCTTATATAATCCTTTATCTGGTAAGTATCTGAGGATTTGTAAAACTGAAGCAAAGCCTCGTAGATAATGAAATAAACCAGATATAATTCTTTATTCAGTCTGAGTCCCAGTTTTCTCTTCAGGTCATCATTGGTATAGCCGAATACTTTGTTACCGTTTCCGGCTGTAACAAAAACCGAGTCATTATATTCATACAGCTTCATACCCAGTCTCTGCAGGAGAGCATTGGTTATATCATAGACCTCTGAATCAGCATAATAAGCATTATATAATTCACTGGTCTCCTTATCCTTTGCACTGATGCTTCTGCCAGCTGCCAGCACACTATATATATCAAGGGCTTTTTCCAAACCTTTTTCCATACATTTCTCCAATCAACAAAGCACTACGGTAAAGTCCCGCAGTTTTCCGATATATTCACCATCTCCAGCTGTATCTGCTTTTCCCACCGCTATATCCTCTGTACCAAACCTTATCTCAAACTCCAGATCAGCGTATTCTCTCAGGGCTTCCTCTCCGATATAACTTACAACCATGTCATCTAAAAAGGTCTCCTGACTGGCCATCATTTCGGATATAGAATATCTCGTCTTTCCCGCCAGATGTATAAGGAAAGCATAAAGGTCTCTGTTCTTATATATATCTTCTCCGAATTTTACCTCAAGAATTGCCAGGTACTCTTCTAGAGTCACCTTCTTCCATCTCTTAAGTCTCAGGAGAAGCTCCCTAAAGAGCTTTGCAAAATTCATTCCGATATTTTCACTTAATATCTCATCCGGATATTTGTAGTTCAGGTCTGCCTTCAGGTTTTCCTTCTCTTCGCCCTTCAGTCCTTCTCCTGAATGACTGAGTACCAGAGAATCTATGATTCCAACTGCCAGACTCTTTTCACGTCTCGGCTGAAGAAATGGTCCAACAACCATTCCAAGTATATCCGGCCTGTCACTCGTTACAGCTCTTCCCAGAAGCGCCTGATAGTCAAAGGAAACCTTCAGACTTCTGGTTCTGCTCCGGGCAATCATCTCATCTGAGAATCTCGACAGCTCAGCAGTTGCTGCTATAAGTGCACTGTGATTTTCAATAGTCTGCTTCAGCATAGTCTGAAGTCTAGACACATCCTTTGCAGCCTTTGAATCATCTGAAAAACTAAGCCTCTTCGCCGCCTTATCCAGAAGTTCCCTGTTCTTGGCAAAGGATTTTCTCTCTTCTGCGAACCACACAGTAGTTCTATCCATATATGCATCCACAGCCTCAGTACCTGCATGGATATCAGACAGGAGCAGATGCATTACCTCCTGACGCTGTTTTTCAAGAGCTTTAACTTCTATATTTATTCTTTCAATAACATCTATACTTCCACGGAAATTCTCCGAACGTATCATTTTCTCCAGAAGCAGCTGATCTGTAGTAATAACACTTTCGTCCTTCAGCTCCTTTGTAGACAGATAGAATTCGATACCTTCTTTGGTAATAGAGTAGAGAACCTCATCCTCCTTCACAGTGCTGTCGATAAGTCTTACTCTTGCTATTTTAGACTCCTTCAGCTGAGGATCATAGAAAGGCATCTCGAACGCTCTGCCTGAATTACGGATTTTATCAAATATATATCTGGTGAGTTCCTCCGGAACCTCTTCCAGACCAAAGTCTCTCATAAGAAGTTTCTTAGTGAAAACCTCATACTCCTTGTAGGATACCGGTTTATCATTGAAGCTGTTCTCATTGATAAAGAATCTGAGCACTGCCAGCACCAGATAGCCCATATCCAGATCCTTATACTCTCCGCCTCTGAACTGAGCAAATGCATTCTCAGTAATAGCGAAGAAAGGATAGTACTTTCTCAGGCTGAGAATTCGTTCATTATGATTTTTAATTATGTCATCAATAAGTACATATTCTTCAGCCATTTC
>CACZOE010000303.1 GCA_902782695.1 uncultured Lachnospiraceae bacterium
GATGTGCTCGGAGCGGTGTATGATATCGAGACTGGTGTAGTCGAGTGGGTATAGAGATTGGCGGCGAAATGAATTAATCATTTCGCCACTTTTTTTGATAACAAAATGAAATAGTGGTCGCTTTTGAACTGGAAGTATTGAATAAGCATATATTCTATGCTATTTATTTTATTGTGTACACGGTCGCTTTTGAATGATAAATAAATGTGGCAGCCCTTTCAGAGTAAGTGGGCAGCCGGAAAAGGAGACGCACAATGAATGGTAGTGAGGTTGTTATCAGGACTGAGAATCTGGAAAAGAGTTTTTCAATAGGTGGTAAGAAACAGACTATACTGGATGACCTGAATCTTGAGATTTATAAAGGGGATTTTACAGTCATTATGGGCTCATCCGGAGCTGGAAAGTCAACGCTTCTATATTCGCTTTCGGGTATGGATAAGCCGTCGGATGGACATATAACTTATTGCGGTAAGGATATTACGAAAATGAATGATGATAAGCTTGCTGTTTTTAGAAGAAAACACTGTGGATTTGTTTTTCAGCAGGTGCATCTAATTGACAGTATGAGCGTTATGGATAATGTGATCAGCACCGGAATGCTGACAGGACAGAAGCAGAAAAACCTGAAGAAAAAAGCTTCAAACTTGTTTGGAAAGGTGGGTATCTCTCAGGATATGACAGAGAAGTTTTCTTCTCAGATGTCCGGAGGTGAGGCACAGAGATGTGCGATGGTGAGAGCGCTTATAAATGATCCGGATGTGGTTTTCGCTGATGAACCAACAGGTGCACTTAACAGCGCAGGTGTGAAAGCGGTACTGGATGTACTGACAGACATCAATGAATCAGGCCAGTCAGTGGTGATGGTAACTCATGATATCAAGTCTGCAAGACGTGGAAACAGGATAATCTATCTCAAGGATGGAGGGATACTAGGAGAATGCAGACTTGGAAAGTACGTAAGCGGTGACAAAGAAAGACACCAGAAGCTTAGAATTTTTCTGGAGGAGATGGGATGGTAAAGGTAACGATTTCGAAGAAATCGTTGCCAAAATTACAAAGCCCATAAGCAGGATGCACGAAGTGCATCGGGTTATGGGCTAGACTGGTAAAGCTCTGGGATAAGGAGAAAATATGATTAAACTAATTAAATCACACATCCGTAAGGACCATACTATTCTGGCCATTTTCCTGATGATCATGATCCTTTCAACATTTCTGATGAACATCGGACTTATGGCTTCAAAGTATGAGAGTCTGTTTGATGAATATGTTGAAGAAATAAATCTTCCTGACTATATTTCATTTATTGCATCCTACTATGTGCCGGATTCTGAGGATGACATCAGGGAGTTGTTTGAAGATGCAGACTATGTGGAGTCATTCCATATGTCAGATGTGGTATGCTTTCCGTCTTATAAATTAAAGACAACTCAGAATGGTGAGGAAGAAACTGAAGAGGATCTTATGATCCAGAACATGAATGATCCGGGTAACAGAAAGCTGATTGTTTTTTCTGAACGGGATGATAGTGTATCAGGAAAAAAGATATATCTGAATCTCCATACGGCACTTTCAAATGATCTGTCAGTTGGAGATAAGGTTTACATGGATACAAACCAGGGCAAGTATGAGTTTACACTGGCAGGTATATATCAACATCAGTATATGGGCGGATTTGAGTCATATTATTCAGCAATGGTTGAAGAGGATGAGTTTAAGATACTGGAGAAAGACAGGGATAGAATACTTGAAACTGGCTCTGATTCCATTTGCGATAAAATCGTTACAGTAAATGTAAAAGATGGTTTCAGTGTTGAGACAAGTCTTAAGGAGACGAAGGATACCCTTGCAGAGAAGCTTTGTATTCCTGCAGATGGTTTCGCGCATATAGAAGGCAGAATGTCTTATATTTCAATCGTAAATATTTTAGCAGCCTTCATGTGTGCCTTTGCAGTACTTGTTCTGATCATCTGTGTCATTATCATTGTATTTACAATCAATAATAACATTAATCGCGACGTTACAAATATCGGTGCTCTGAAGGCTGTGGGATATACAGTGGCTCAGATCAGGCTGTCGCTTATGACAGAATATATTCTGGTGGGCGCTGCTGGTTCGATAGTAGGAATAGCACTGTCTTATGTGGTCTATCCTATTATTGAGCAGTCTGTAATAAGAGAAATTACGGGACTCATATGGAAGAACAGATTTTTCCCTGAGTTCAGCTTCGGAATTCTGGCAGGAGTTCTCATGCTGATTACATTTACTGTATTTTTATCAACCGCAAGGATACAAAACCTTCATCCCGCAAATGCACTTAGATTTGGATTTAGTTCCACTAAGAATCTGAAGAATCATATGCCCATGGAAAAGACGAGAGGAGAGGTAAATATTCTGCTTGCGGTAAAAAGCTTCCTTCAGTCGCCGGTGCAGAGTTTTGTCATCATGTGTATAGTATTGGTAGTGGCATTTATCACAGCATTTTCGGCAGTCATGTATTATAATACAAAGGTAGACATATCGAAGCTCCAGAGGATGATCCTTGGTGACGTGGCAGACGGTTACTACTACGTGAAGAATACTTCCGCAGAAGCCGTAAATGAGACAATTGAACATCTTGAAACAATCGATGATGAAAGTAAATTTTATGGTATATCGCTTTACTACGCTTATATTGGTGATAAAGAAACGAATCTTGTTTATACAACGGATCCATCTGCTCTTAGTTTTGATCTTTACAGTGGCAGGATGTTTGAAACAGACGATGAAACCGTACTTGGAAGCTCCCTTGCTGATGAGCTTGGGCTGGGGATTGGAGATACCATTAAGGCTTCTTATGGTGGAAAGACCAGGGAGTTTAAGATAACAGGTCTTCAGCAGTCTGCATTTAATAACAGGCTTTATGTGACTGAGGGGGCTGCAGAGGAACTGGGTGTCAATACAGGCTACGAATACATCAGAGTCAGTGTTAAAGATGCTGATGCAGAGAAGGTTGATGACATCCTGAAAAAGAGTGAGGAGCTGGGGGACAGCAACATCACTGAAACCGAGAATAACTACAGGTATCAGCACAGCAAGGAAAATGCACCTGTCTTTGCCATAGGATTTATTGTTTTCTTACTGGTTGCAGCAAATGTCATCATAATACTTCTGGTAATCAGGCTGCTTCTGAAGAGTATATTTGTTAAGAGAGAAAGAGAGTTTGGAATTAAGAAGGCGTTGGGATTTACAAGTACACAGCTTCGTGTTCAGTTATCACTTTCGCTTATTCCGGCGACTGCGATTGCAGCGGGAGTTGGTGCAGTAGTAGGATACTTCTTCATTAATCCGCTCTTTGGATTTGTACTAGGTGGATTTGGTATAAAGAGTTCACATCTGATAGTAAAGCCAGAGCTAGTGACGGGACCAGCCATTGCAGTAGTGATAATGGTGTTCGTGTTCAGCTTTGTAATGTCAGGAAGGATGAAGAAGGTATCGGCATACCGCCTGATACAGGAATAAAAGGAGAAAAACATGCAGGTAAAAAAGGATGACATTCAGAATAAAATACTAACGGTAGCCGAGAGACTATTTATCAAGAATGGATATGAGAATACATCCCTCAAAATGATCGCAGAGAGAAGTTATATCAGCAAGAGTAATATCTACCGTTATTACAAATCGAAAGAAGAAATATATGAGACCCTTGTAGGACCTGCGAGAACTGAGATAATAAAACTGATGTCGTTTTTCTTTACAGAGGATTTTATCGGGAAGTATACACCTGATAAGTGTGAGGAAATATCTACTGTTCTGGCAAAGGTTTTTTGCGAATATCGTAGCGGAATACTTATAGCACTTCGTTCCAGTGAAGGGACTGATAGAAAAATGGTAGAACAAAACATTATTGGAAAGTTCATAGAAGTCTGTCCGATAGATGATGAAGGTGCAAAAGAAATGATATCGAAAATCCTGATATATGGCCTGACAGATATTTTACTTAAGTATTCCGATGAAGAAAACGTTGCGAAAGAGTTGAATATGCTGATTTATTATCACTATCTGGGACTAAATGGACTAAAGGAAAAGCTTGGGGTGGATTTAAAAAATAATTAAAGAATAAACAAAGATTTAAAAACACCTCTTATAGTATAATTTCTTCAGAAAGAGAGGGAAAGTCAAGAAAGGCGAGAACTTACTTTCACCGGATAATCAGAGAAAGAAATATATGGAGGTGGCGTTAGATGAATAAAGAGGTTATGATCGGAACCTGGGCGTGGGGATCAGGATATAATGGATCTAAAATGGTGTTTGGAAAAAGCTATGATGAAACAACACTTAGAGAGACCTTCAAAAAGGCAACGGAGTCGGGATTCATTAAGTGGGACACTGCTGCTGTTTATGGAATGGGATCATGCGAGAGACTTCTGGGAGGTTTCATCAATGGCAGGGAAGATATATTCCTTTCAACAAAGTATTTTCCCAATAAGAAATATAAAGCCGGTTCATTAGTGAAGTCCTTCAACGAAAGTATGGAACGTCTTAACCTTAAGTCGGCAGATCTCTTCTGGCTTCATGCTCCGAACAATATAGAGAAGAATCTCAGTGAGGCTATTCCTCTTATGAGAGATGGACGTATCAAATCTATAGGTATATCAAATGTGTCTATGGAAAATATAAAGACTGCTGAAAGATATCTTGAGAAGAACGGTCTTAAACTTGGTGCAGTTCAGAACCATTTCAGCCTTTTAAGAAATGATCAGCAGCCGATTATTGATTACTGCAACAGTAGGGGAATTCAGTACTATGCTTACATGGTTCTTGAGCAGGGGGCTCTGGCAGGAAGATATAATGCTAAAAATCATTTTCCTACATTTTCCATGAGAAATTTTCAGTTCCCTAAAAGTAAATTCAAGAAGATAGATGGTCTTCTTGGAATGATGAAGAATATAGCAGATAAATACGGAATAGATCAGTCACAGATACCGATACTCTGGGCTATAGAGAAAGGAGCTATCCCGATTGTTGGTATTACAAAAATAAGTTATGCTGAAAAACTTGCAGCTGCACTTGAGGTGACTCTTTCTGATGAGGAAGTAAGTAAGCTTACTGCTGAAGCCAAAAAGACAGGAATCAGACAGCAGGGGTCATGGGAACCACAGTAAACAAATTTGAAAAAATAGAAGCAAGGGAAGAATAATATTGATTTTTAAGTGATATATTTATAAAATATTATTGTTGAAAAAGACCTTTTTTGTAAAAAAATCTATGGGGATAATGGTCGGGGGAATACAATGATAGAAGCTTTTTTCGATATCTTACTTCTGATTCTATATATTGCCGAAGCGGTATTTTTTGTTTATATCACTTTTAAATGTTTCTTTGATAAGTTTTCAATCGGTAAATCTATTCTGCTTGCTATTATATCACCGGCATCAGGTTTTTTTGTTGCATATGTTTTGGCATCCCTGTTTCTGGGTGATGATTTAGATGGAACGGAAGCGATTATTTTTTCGGTGGCATTAACTGCCCTTCAGATTATTTTACAGCTGATTTTTACTTTCCTATACGTAAAGATAGTAAAAGCTGAGAATTCATCTATAGCAGTCTTTTTATATCTATGTGACATTATGCTTGTTCCAGAAATAACGCTGGTGTTCTCGCTTACAAATTCACTTCTTCCAATTATTGTTCCATTAATCATGGCTGTTGTTTTCTATTTTATTACTGTCAGACCGCTTTCCAAGATTACTAAAATTAAACAGGAAACAGATTCAAGATTGTTTATAATTCTTCCTGCGATAGTTTTTGTTTATCATACGATTATTATGTTCTTTTTTATGAATATGTTTAACGTGTCAGATATTACCATTAGTTCTGCATCAGAAATAGCCAAAACAGTAATGGATAGCGGTCCTGAAGGAAAAGCTTATTTTTTGAAAATGCTTTATGGGATGCAAACATATTACAACATGGATTCCGTTATAATATTCTTATCCGATGCGGTGATACTAGCAGTTCTGATGATTTCTTTCTCGATTATTGTGCGTAATATCTTATACATGAATGAAACGAAGAAGGCTAATGAAGAAATAAAGGAACTGTCGGTTGAGGTTATGGAAGCTTTGGCGCATACCATAGATGCGAAGGATAAATATACTAAAGGTCATTCCATACGAGTGGCTAATTATTCAAGAATGCTGGCTGAGAAAATGGGTCTTTCTCCTAAAGAATGCGAAGATGTGTATTATTACGGACTCCTGCATGACCTGGGCAAAATCGGAGTGCCTAATGAGATTATCAATAGTCCAACCAGACTAACGGATGAAGAATATGGAGTGATAAAAACTCATCCGGCTGTTGGTTCAGA
>CACZOE010000304.1 GCA_902782695.1 uncultured Lachnospiraceae bacterium
GGATAGATAGCTGCGCAATCAGTAAAGATATACGATGCATGAGCAGCTGCTTCATTTCCATCCATGGTCTTTTTGAATCTTGCCATTGTTGATTCCTCCTAGTTTTATTTCTTTTTGGGTTCCGACCAGAACCCCGGAACGCCACAAGACGTATCATTCACAGTAACCATAAACGCATTCGGTAAGTCCGCACTTCGCGCTCTACTGTCTGCATTCGCAGACACTTACCTCATGAATTCATGGTTTCTGCTTCGCAGAATACCCATGATATAAAGAAATAAAAATTTCATGCAAGCATGATTTTATTTCTTTATATCATGGACTGTGAATAGAAAGCCAAGGCGCAAAAAGCTACCTAACATAATAACACAATTATCACTAATTGTGAACAAAGAATGAAGCTATTATATTTAATCTTTATATAATATGACTAATATTTATTATACCAGACTAACTCAATGATTTCTCCTCATAACTAATGCATTAGCCCCCCACCGCCTTTACATTAATAAAAAGAAAAAGCAGCCCGCGGACTGCTTTTAAAATATTATATTATTTTGCTCTCTGATCAAGTCTTGAGAGCACTTCCAGGAGGACGGCCACTTCCTTCTCCTTGGCTATGTTGAAGTATGTCTTAAATCTTGTTGCCTCACTAACATCCTCATTTATAGATATCTTGATAAGCGGGTTACGAGCTGTAAGCATATTCTTTACTACCACCTCATAATTCTTTATCAGATCCTCATCATAATTCAGGAATCCGTTAGCCATCAGATACTTGATTCTCTCAAGCATGAGAACCTTATGATCATACATGATATGGAGTGCTCTGATATCGAAATCAGGCTCATCCATACTCAGCTGTTTATTGATTCTTTCAAGAACCCTGTCATATACCTCAACACCGAAGGTAGTGTCGTTAAATCTGTTTCTCATCATACGGAAGTGATTCTTAGTATCCTCTGAATTCAGATACTCACGAAGTGTATTCCTGATAAGAACAGTATCTACTTCATAATAACTGGTGTCTGTATTCTTGAAGATTACATAGAGACCTCTGGTACCCTTGTAATCATCCTTAAACATGTGATCCTCAGAAGCTGATATAACATCATAACCCTTTCTGACATCCTCAAAGGACAGCTTGTTATGAGCATATTTATCCTTAAATGTGAAATCTCCACAATAGAAACCTTCTCCATCTATATCATATCCATAAATGAAAAGCTCATGAGGGAACTTATAATCAACGTCCACATTACTCAGGATCTTTGCTTCATCAAATACACCATATACATAACCACCGAGATCGATAGTTTTGATAATGAAATCAACTATGTCTCCACAATAACTCTGAATCTGCTCATTTGTCATAAGTGATGTTATAAGATAAGGACATTCCTTCAGAGAACTGCTTCCGGGCATGATATCTGCAAAAAGCATTTCATCTCCGGTAAATATCTCCTCTATGTTGTAACATCTGAGCTGTATATAGTTACTGAATATCCACTTCTTCGCATTTACATCGTCAGACAGAATTGAGAAAAGTGTAGCATGCCACTGCCATGATGTAATAAGAGGTGTTCTCGTAACTGGTAATCTTTTCTTGCCACTTGCCATAATAAGTACCCTCCTTTAGTCTTCCTTCTTATCAAGCTTATATTTAATAACAGCCGCAAGATCTCCAAATGTAGGATACTCATCTAATGCGAGCTCATAATCAGTAAACTGAATTTCAAATTTGTTCTCTGCAGCTACAATAAGTCTGATAATCGATACCGAATTAATCCCATACTCAGTGATAATGTTCTTCTCCATATCCACTTCACCAAGTTCAGGGAGTTCTTCTCCAATGAGGGCTGCTAAGGCAATCCTTACTTCTTCTTTTTCCATGAAATAGTAACCCCTTTCTAAGTTTTTCTACACAGTTTTATTTTACCTTTTACAGCAAGAAAAATCAACAAAAAATAATACAAGTAAAAATACAAAAAGACCGACAGAAACGCCGGTCTTTACTAAAAATTTATATAATGTTTACTCTGAAGCCTGACCTGTAAATCTGTTAGGATTAAGCTTGATGCCAGGTCCCATTGAAGAAGACATTGTAACACTCTTAAGGTACTGTCCCTTTGCACTTGATGGCTTAGCCTTAACAACTGCATCCATAAGAGCCTTGTAGTTCTCAGCGATCTGCTGAGCTGTAAATGATGCCTTTCCTACTGGAACGTGAATGATATTTGCCTTATCAAGTCTGTACTCAATCTTACCAGCCTTAACATCCTCAATAGCCTTAACTACATCTGGTGTAACTGTTCCGGCCTTTGGGTTTGGCATGAGACCCTTAGGTCCGAGTACACGACCAAGACGTCCAACAACACCCATCATATCTGGTGTAGCGATAACAACATCAAAGTCAAGCCATCCTTCGTTCTGGATCTTTGGTACAAGCTCATCACCACCTGCGTAATCTGCGCCAGCTGCAAGTGCTTCATCAACCTTATCTCCCTTGGCAAATACGAGAACCTTTACAGTCTTACCAGTTCCGTGAGGAAGTACTACTGCACC
>CACZOE010000305.1 GCA_902782695.1 uncultured Lachnospiraceae bacterium
GTCCGCAATAGTAGCAACAACCATCTTGAAGGTGGTTATCTGATCTGCTGCCTTGAGGGGCTTTCCGTAGTGGAAATCTATCTCATTTTGTCCCGGACCTCTCTCATGATGGGATCTCTCCGGTGTAAGACCCATTTCTTCTATGGTGAGGCATATCTCACGACGTATATTTTCTCCTCTGTCCAGAGGCGCAATATCCATGTATCCCGCTTCATCATAAGGAATTTTAGTTGGGTTGGCTTCATCATCGGTCTTGAAGAGATAGAATTCCATCTCTGATCCAAATCTGAATTCTATACCAGCCTCATCTGCAGCCTTCACTGCATTTTTCAGGATGTTTCGAGTATCCGCTTCAAATGGAACTCCATCTGCATTACATACATCACAGAACATTCTGAGAACCCTGCCGGAATCTGGTCTCCATGGAAGCACAGATAATGTATCCGGATCCGGTTTCAGATATAATATGCCTTCACCACAGGCCTCAAAGCCTCTGATGGATTTGGCATTTATCATTATACCGTCTCTGAAAGCCTTATGTATCTCACTAGGCATTATCGATATATTCTTCTGCACACCATAGGCATCACGGAAGGCAAGCCTGATAAACTTGGCATCCTCCTCTTCAATATATTCCATTATTTCTTTTTCTGAATATGTCATATCGTTCCCCTTTTTTTATTAAACCCTTCATTTGAGGTATCTCATTTATTAAAACTCTTTACAAAAAACATACACTAATCACAGAGATACATCAAGAGAACTCTTGATAAATTCACGGAATATAGGATGTGGTCTGTTTGGACGGGATTTGAACTCCGGATGGAACTGTACACCCAGGAAGAATTTATTCTCTGGAACTTCAACAGTTTCAACCAGCTCACCATCAGGTGACTGACCTGAAACCACAAGTCCGGCCTTTGTCAGTACATCTCTATATTCATTATTGAATTCATATCTATGTCTGTGACGCTCGGATATCTGCATTTTTTCTGAAGAAGCGCCTTCAGGGAAGTAACATTTCTCCATAAGAGTTCCCTGAGTTATCTCACAAGGATAGCTTCCAAGTCTGAGAGTACCACCCTTATCAACGCTGTCAGACTGTCCTGGCATGAAATCGATGACCTTTGTGTCTGTGGCATCATGGAACTCACCTGAACAAGCATCTGTAAGGCCTGCGACATTTCTGGCATACTCAATAACAGCTATCTGCATACCAAGACAGATACCAAAATAAGGTACATTGTGGGTACGGGCATACTTTGCTGAAAGGATCATTCCTTCGATACCTCTGTCACCGAAACCTCCGGGAACAATGATTCCGTTTACTTTTCCGAGGCGTTCTTCATAGTTGGATTCACTGAGTTCTTCAGAATCTATCCACTCTATCTTTACATCCGTTCCAAATCCATAACCGGCATGACGAAGTGCCTCTGCAACTGAGAGGTATGCATCATGCAGCTGGATATATTTTCCTACCAGACCTATGGTTATCTCCTTATCCATAGTCTCTATGCTTGTTACCATATTCTTCCATTCTGTAAGATCCGGAGCCGCACTTCTTATAGAAAGCTCGCGGCAGACTACATTTGCAAGACCTGCAGTCTCCAGCATGAGAGGGGCCTCATACAGACTAGGCAGTGTCCTGTTCTCGATAACGCAGTCCTCCTTAACGTTACAGAACATGGATATCTTCTTATATATAGACTCCTCCAGAGGTTCATCACAGCGAAGAACTATGATGTCCGGACGTACTCCCATTCCCTGAAGTTCTTTTACAGAATGCTGGGTAGGCTTTGTCTTATGTTCATCTGAACCACGGAGAAATGGCACAAGTGTTACATGAATAAAGAGCGCATTCTCCTTTCCCACCTCCAGAGATATCTGTCTGACTGCTTCAATAAATGGCTGTGACTCTATATCACCGATGGTGCCACCTATCTCAGTAATAACTACATCGGCATCTGTTTCATTTCCAACCCTGTATACAAATTCCTTTATCTCATTTGTAATGTGTGGAATAACCTGAACTGTTGAGCCCAGATATTCTCCTCTTCTTTCTTTATTTAATACATTCCAGTACACTTTTCCTGAAGTAAGATTCGAATACTTATTCAGATTCTCATCAATAAATCTCTCGTAATGTCCGAGATCAAGATCTGTCTCAGCACCATCCTCAGTAACATAGACCTCACCATGCTGATATGGACTCATAGTTCCGGGATCAACATTTATATATGGATCCAGCTTCTGCGCTGCAACTTTAAGACCTCTGGCCTTGAGAAGTCGACCCAGCGAAGCTGCTGTAATTCCCTTTCCTAAACCTGATACAACACCACCCGTCACGAAAATAAACTTTGCCATTTCCTTCATCCTCCGAAATTAAACTACAATCATTGATTAACCAAAAAAGAGGCACTTCGAGTAGTAAAACCCGAAGCGCCATTGCTTCCAAACAAAATATTATAATTAATTTTCTTAACAAATATTAGTATATTACTTTATTATCAAAAGTCAACAGATTTTTTTATTGATTGCTTGATTTTTTTATTGATTACAAAAAATCTTGTTAAACCTTTAAACAAGCAAGAAGCAGGATGCACATTTACACCCTGCTTCTCTTGTAATGAAAGTAATATATAAAAGGATTTATATCCGTTTTTCTTACTCTACATCCTGAAGAGCATCATAGTTTTCTTCGCCTGTTCTGATCTTAACAACTCGGCTAACCGGATATACGAAGATCTTACCATCACCGATCTTACCAGTATAAAGAGTTTTCTTAGCTGTCTCAATTACGCTGTCTACAGGAATCTTGCTTACTACTACTTCAAGCTTGATCTTTGGAAGGAGAGTAACGTCCATCTCAACTCCACGGTATTTCTCTCCTGTACCCTTCTGGATACCACAACCACTTACCTGTGTTACTGTAATACCTGTTACACCAAGAGCATTGAGGGCTTTCTTGATCTTGTCGTATCTTGAAAGCTTTGTAATGATAACAACCTTGTTGATTCCTGTATCTGCTATAACGCCTGCCTCTCTCATTTCCTTAGAAGCGTCTACTACAGGAACAGAAGCGTTCTTCTTAGCTTCGCTTGCTTCTTCATAATTGTCAGAACCAAGACTAGTATTCTCATTTTCAACCATCATTGCACTAGACATATCAACGATACTGAAACCTGAATATGCAGATGCAAGACCATGCTCTGTTGAATCAAGACCTTCAAGCTCTTCCTCCTCAGTTACTCTGAGTCCGAAAATAGCTTTGATTATTGTAAATACGATTATCATTGTTACTACTGTCCATCCGGCTACAGCCGCAAAACCAAGCAACTGAATTCCTAACTGATGGAAACCACCACCGTAGAAAAGACCTACTACACTATCATTTCCAGGTGCTGTTGTTGTTGCGAAAAGTCCTGTTGCTATTGTTCCCCAGATACCGTTCATCATATGTACTGCTACGGCACCTACAGGATCATCGATATGAAGTTTGAAATCAAGAAGCCATACACCAAATACTACGAGAAGTCCGGCTACTGCA
>CACZOE010000306.1 GCA_902782695.1 uncultured Lachnospiraceae bacterium
ACTCAGATCAACGGTATAATAACCGGCATATCTGGTCTCACCTTTTCCTATCTCTTTTCTCTCAGAATTGAGAGACTTATCATCCACATAGTCGGGAACTACAAATACCGTAAAGCTCGTATTATCCCCAGTAGCATAAAATGATATAGCCTTCAGTATCTCATCCTTTTCGGCTGTATACACATTTGCAAAATAGGCCGACTCCTCGCCAAATCCCATCTGGCCAACCCAGCCCAGTATATCTGACTGATAGATATTATCGTAATCATTACTGTCTGCCAGTCTGGTATATACTATATCCTGATTTCCGATATTCACATCGTCGTAGGATACATAGATATATCCGCCGTCTCCAAAGTCCTCTCCCCAGCTGTTTTTGCAGACAAATGCACCATCCCGGGCAGGTGTCTCTGAGAAGTTTTCCTTCGGATAATTATCATTCCAGCCCACTATTACTATGTCATGATTAGGGCTCATGCTTCCTTTATAGTAGTAACTGCAGGTATCCGGATTATAGCACTCTGAATAAGAGCTTCCATAGGTCATTTCCATATATATGGAAGTCTCCACTCCGCCATATTTATATATGGCACTCTTTATCTTATTATCATCTCTGGCATTCATTACGATAGCTTCTTCGAGATGCTTCACAGCCTTCAGATCATCGTTAGTCTCGCCGTCTCCATACTCATCGTCCTTCTCATATACAGGGCCCTTCCAGGCCGCCATATATGCTATGCTCATGGTATGCTCACCACCATCACTCACATCCAGGTTGTAACCATTATGATGTGACATGTGATCTACAGAATATATACATTTTTCCTTCGGAAGCGTTGTTGTTTCCAGTGCTCCCAGTGAGGCGAAAGCCCAACAGGTTCCGAACTTGCCCTGATCTCTCACCGGCGTCACTCTGTCATGATCACGCATATCATATGCAGAAGGAAGATAATTTCCACCATCCTGACAGATAAAATTCACGGTATTGTTCTTGAAGGAATACTCTATCTCGTATCCCAGACTTTCTATCCTGTCACTGACAGGAATGTACATCTCATCCTCCACCAGCTCAGTCTCACCGGCAGGTATCTCCAGCTCAGTCTTACCCCTGTCTATCTTAACCAGCCCGTTTTCATAGACATTTACAGAGCATCCCATTATGTCCTCCATAAATCTTTCGGAGGTATACACATTCAGGTTATCATCTATCCTGATGTGATAGCCAAAACGTCTGAGACTTTTCCCGTCTATCAGGATATCGATTCCATTTTCATGGATATCCGCAGCCTTATCAGCCACCAGATTTTTAACAGCCTCATCAATACCCTGTCCCTTTTTTATTTTTCCCGGTTTAACATCAGCACTAAAAATAAGAATCAGAAATGCCACGCTTATCATCAGTACCGCAAAAAGTACTTTTTTCAAAACCTTACCTCTTAGGTGGCTTTGCCCCCATAAATTGATAATAATACGACTTGATCATTCCATTATATATCTTGCGGTTCTTGTCCGCTTTTCTTCCGATGTAACGTTCAGCATCCTCATAGGATGTGATAACAAACATCGACCAGTTATTCAGATTTCTGTATCTCTCACCTATTATGGTATATAGCTCCGGAAGGTCCTTCTTGTCCTCCAGTCTCTCACCGTAAGGTGGATTCGTAATGATGAATCCATAAGACTTAGGACTGCTCAGATCCTTCACATTCTTCGCCTGAAAATGTATGTACTGAGAAACGCCAGCTTCTTCTGCATTCTTCATGGCACATTTGATTATGTCCGAATCAAGGTCATAGCCCTGAATGTGCATGTCCACTTCTCTCTCCAGAGATCTGGCCTCATCATAGGCGTTGTACCATACCCTTTTTCCTATCAGCTTTTCCCAGGTGCTTGAAGTAAAGTCCCTGTTTACCCCGGGAGCGATATTCGCCCCGATCATTGCAGCTTCTATAGGAAATGTACCACTTCCGCAGAAGGGATCCACCAGAAGCCTGTCCTCTCTCCAAGGTGTAAGCATGATAAGCGCTGCCGCAAGAGTTTCTGATATAGGCGCCTTTCCTACCAGCTGTCTGTAGCCTCTTTTGTGAAGAGATACTCCTGTAGTATCAAGCCCTACTGTCACCTCATCCTTCTTGATGAAGATCCTGACAGGGTAATCCTCACCATCTTCAGTGAAACGGTTGATATGATAAGTAGACGACATACTCTCCACCATAGCCTTCTTGGCTATACTCTGAATGCTGGTCTGACTGAACAGCTTCGAGCGGTTAGTAGTCGCCTTCGTTACCCAGAACTTTCCATCTCGAGGAATGATCCTCGCCCATGGAATGTGCCTGATACCTTCGTATAATTCATCAAATGTGGTAGCCCTGAAGCTACCACATTTAAGTAAAACTCTTTCTGTTGTACGAAGATTTATATTTGCCCTTGCCACGGCATCGATAGGACCGGAAAATGTAACTCTGCCGTCCTCAACCTCGGTTATGTCATAACCCAGAGAGAGTATTTCTTTTTTTAGAACACTCTCAAGTCCGAAATGGCAGGGCGCTATTAATTCAAATCTTTCTTCTGACATTTTTTACCTACTTTGTTTTAACAGTCTTAACCTTTGACCATTCTGAAAAAATCTTTCCATCATCTGTTTTCTTATAGGTTCTGACTCTTACATAATACTTCTTCTTGGATTTAAGTCCGGAAATCTTTTTAGAAGTCTTCTTGTTACCTGCAACCTTTACAGATTTCTTACTGCTAAAATCCTTCTTGAGGCTGTACTGAATCTCATATCCATTTACCTGTTTGGTTACCTTCTTATAGTTTACCGTGAAGGATTTGGATGATCCGGACAGCTTCTTTATCTGAGTTTTCTTAGGTATGATATTATAAGCCACTTCCACAGAACCACTGTAACCACTGGCTTCCTTCAGTTCCACATAGATGTTGTACTCTCCGATATATACCGCAGAAGTCGGATACTCGATATAATACTGTGATGGATCAAATGTAACTCCATTTGCAGTTACTACCACAGATGGTTTTACCTGACCTCCGGTATAGGTGGTAGCTGAAGTTATTATTATCTGAAGATTTGGTACATAAGCAAGTGCAAAATCAGCACTCACATCCAGCTCTTCATGATGCTTGGAATCTTCTTTTTCCAGACTGGACGCATCCACATAGCTTGAGGTGCATACCGGTTTTCCAAAGGTAGTCCAGAGAGAAACATAATTATGTGATCCACTGTTCTTGTCGTATTTAGTCATATCCAGATCTGATACCAGGAAGAATGAATCCTTTGGAAGACTTGCTCTTCCGGATGCGATATCATCATACCAGGTCACATCTAAGTTATACCAGCTCTTACCGACCTTAACCATGTTCCATGCATGACTGCTGCTGGTAACTCCTATAGTAGGAATTCCTGCCTTACGGAATATTGCCATAGTAGCCTTTGTGTTACCGGCACATACACTATTCTGCATTACAGCATAGCTGTAAACTGACTGATCATAGTACTCGCCATAACCCATATTCTTAGACCAGTTATACTGTGTCCATCCGCATATTCTGTCCTGAAGAGTTCTTATCTTCTGAACGGTATCAGTCTCTGTTGCAACAGAAGCAGCATCCTCGTCTATCTTGTTAAATACCGCATTTGTGTATCCTGCTCTCATGGTACTGTTTCCAAAAAGAGCATAGAATTCAAGGAAAATTCTGTTCTTATAAGTAATAACATTTGCATTCACAAAATAGAACTGTGGATTCTCATACATGAAGATAAGAGAAACCTTTGATGCCTGATCCTGAGTTACACCATAATTGGTATATGAAAAACCTCTGGAAAGAGGAATAGAACCTGTCTTGCCATTGATCTTCAGCTGCTGGGCTGCATAGTTAGCAGGGCTTCCCTGAGTACCATCCGCTGTAGTCAGATAATACATACAGTGAACATACATAGCTCTGTAGAGATTCTTCTCATTTACACTCAGCTGCTGATAGAAATATCTGGAGCTGTATACATTCCAGTCACGTTGGACGATATCCTCACCCTTTGCAAAGCTTTTTACTTCAGCTAATTCGTTTGCAGTAATCTGCTTCTCAGCTTCGAGGATCCTGCTTTCTTCAAATACATTTTCCTCAATGCTTTCTGCAGTATAAAAATTCACTCCGCCGAGCACCTTATCAGGCTGTATCTGGCTCAGATCCAGCTGACCTTCTTCAGCACTACAAACAGCAGCCGGCATATCATAAGATATGCCGCCTGTTAAAATCGAAACCATTAAAACAAGAATGGTTATATAGCCTATAATTTTTGAACGTGTATTTTTCATGCGTTCTCCCTGTTATATATCATATATATTTCGACTTATTACTTTCCAAGTCTTGCACGAAGATCTGCTGTCATGTCCTCATAACCCGGCTTTCCGAGAAGAGCGAACATGTTCTTCTTGTAGCTCTCAACACCTGGCTGATTGAATGGATTAACACCAAGAGTATATCCACTTACACCACATGCAAACTCGAACTTATAGAAGAGCTCTCCGAGACTCAGCTCATCGATAGTTTCCATATCTATTCTGATGTTAGGTACATTTCCATCTACATGAGCAAGGATAGTACCATTCATAGCACATTTGTTGATGAAATCAACAGTCTGTCCAGCAAGATAGTTAAGACCATCAAGATCTGTATCTTCCTTCTGCATAACTACAGCCTTACGAGGATTCAGAACATTGATGAATGTCTCGAAATGATTCTTTGTTCCTTCCTGGATGAACTGTCCAAGTGAATGAAGGTCTGTTGTGAAATCAACACCAGCAGGGAAGATACCCTTGCCATCCTTTCCTTCACTCTCTCCGTAGAGCTGCTTCCACCACTCTGTTACGAAGTGAAGTG